>NZ_JBBARU010000102.1:0-9266 GCF_040399605.1 Rhodovarius sp.
TCGTCAGGCTCATAACCTGAAGGTCACAGGTTCAAATCCTGTCCCCGCATCTCCTTTGACTTGCGATAAGAACGCCTCGGCAACATTGCCGGGGCGTTGTCGCGTTTGGGCAAGCCGTAAAACGTTGAAGGCTGCCGCGCTGAGGTGCTATTCTGCAAGCACACCCATGGCGGCGATAAGCTCCTGATACTTAGCCGTCTCGCCCCGGATCATTTCACCCAGCGCGTTGCCCACCAACCCCTCGCCGCGCACTACACCCAGGCTATTGGCGAAGGACACGAATTCGGGCTGCCGCAGTGCCTTCTGAACGGCTGCGGCGATAGCCTCCCGCAAGCCCGCCGCCAGGCCGCGCGGCGCCAGCAGGACCCACCAACTGGTCATGTTCATCGGTCCATATCCCAGTTCTTCTAGCGTCGGCACCGCCAATGCCGCCACCTGCGCCGGCGTCGTCACCGCCAGTGCCAATGGGCGGATTTGCGCCGATTGCAGGAAGGGGCTGGCCGGGATGATGCCCTCGAAGATCACATCGATGGTACCGGCCATCAGATCAGCCAGCGCCGGTGCGCTGCCGCGATACGGAACGTGCTGCATCTCGATTCCAGCGCGCTTGGCGAAGAGCGCGGCGGCCAGATGCTGCACGCTGCCCGGCCCCGTCGAGCCATAGGTCACCCCCCCCGGCCGGGCACGGGCGGCGGCGACCAGGCCGGCGATGTCGGCGATCGGAGCATCCTTACGCACCACCACCACATGCGATTGCGATGCGACCATGGAAACGGGGGTGAAATTCGAAGCCTTCGCCCCATCCACCCCGCGCAGCACGAGTGGCGCCAGCACCACCGTGTTAATGTTGCCCATGAACAGCGTGTGGCCATCAGGGGAGGCGCGGGCCACGCCGATGGCTGCCAGCGTGCCATTGGCGCCCGAGCGATTCTCCACGATCACCGGCCGGGCCCAGTCGCGTTGCAACTCGCGGCTCAACCTGCGGGCGACGATGTCAGTGCCGCCGCCGGCGGGATAACCATCGACGATCAACACCGAGCGGTCCGGAAACGCCCAAGCGGGGGCGAAGGGCAAGGCGGCCAAGCCGATAGCCGCGCGGCGGTGGATCATAGCGAACTCCTCCGCTCACAAACAAATTTGCCTTACACAGCGGTTAATACACCATTTTCGTCTAGATGGTAGGTCTGGGAGGTTAGGGTAATTATTGGCGCTCAACCCGCCGATCAGCACATCCGCCAGCACCGGACCGATCTGCCTCACCGCCACGGCCTGACCCTCATGGCTCACATTCCTCCCCGTCGGACCAAGCGCCGCCGCCCCGGCCGAGATCGCTGATGCGCTTCGCCCTGCTCGGCTAGGCCGGACCGAGGGACAGAAAGGCATTGTCGGTGACGACGCACCCGATAACGATCAATGGGATATGTGGGTGACCTGCCGCGGCGGGCCTGCAGCAAAATCTGGAGCCGTTTCACGGAGAGCGAAGGCGGTGAAACGGCCCTAGCCTTTGTTTTACGGCATTTTCCAAACTGCCTTGCCGAGCCGCAAGGCTTGAACATGTTCTAGCGGGAGCAAGCCCATTCAACGATCTGAAAAATTTTCAGAACAATTTACACACCCCTATCCTTGTGAAATTTATAAATAACGATTAATAAACGTGATTATGGGCGGTCAGCATGTCCGCCATGTGCGAAGGAACGCGTCATGTCCGAGATATACGTCATTCATGAGAACCCCTCTTGGCTGGCCCCGCTGGCGGAGGCGCTGAGCGCAGAAGCGCTGCCATGGACCGAGTGGTTCATGCACAATGGCAGCTTCGACCTCGCCGCGCCGCCGCCCGAGGGCGTGTTTTACAATCGGATGAGTGCCTCATCTCACACGCGCGATCATAGATTTTCGGCAGAGCTGACTGCCGGCGTGCTTGCCTGGCTCAAGCGCTGGGGCCGCATCGTGGTTAACGGGCCCGCTGCGCTCGACCTAGAGATCAGCAAGGTGCGCCAGTATGCGGCGCTGGAAGCGTCGGGCCTGCGCACGCCGCGCACTATCATGGTGGCCGGGCGTGACCAGATCGTACCAGCCGCCTTTGCACATTTTGCCGGTGAGCCGGTGATCCTCAAGCCCAATCGCGGCGGCAAGGGTCTTGGCGTCCAACTCTTCCACACTCTTGAGGGTCTAAAGGAGCATGTGGAGAGCGACAGCTATATCGAGCCAGTAGATGGTATCCAACTCCTTCAAACCTATGTGCGCGCCCCTCGTCCTGTGGTCACGCGGGCCGAATTCACCGGCCGGCGCTTCACCTATGCCGTGGAGGTGGATACGAGCGAGGGTTTTGAACTTTGCCCGGCTGATGTCTGCGCCATCGGCGAGTTGGCCTGCCCAGTGGGAAAGGTCTCTGGCAAGCCCGTGCATAAGTTCACCATCGTGGAGGGTATCGATGCGCGTCTGCGCAGCCAGCTCGAGGCGTTCCTGGAGCGGGCCGGGGTGGATGTGGCCGGCATCGAGTTCATCATCGGCGAGGACGGCCAGCCCCTGGTCTACGACGTGAACACCAACACCAATTATAATCCCGAGGCCGAAGCTCGCGCAGGCATAGCCGGCACACCGCGCTCGGGGATGGGAGCACTGTCGGCCTATCTGGGTAGGCGTCTGGCAGAGCCTCGGTCCCGCGCCGCCTGATCAGCCTCTGCCAGAGCTTCATCCGTTCAAACGAAACCGTTTGAGCGGATAAAGATGATCGACAATCAGAATCTTAGAGCCTGTGAAGTGAGCCCTTGCGAACGAAACAGGCTCCCAGGCGAGGCCGCCCGCTTTCCCGGTCAGGTCACGCAGGGGCGCAGAATCTTCCCCCCTTGGAGCGCATCATCGGCGACGCGGCATGAGCCGCTGCATTTTTATATCTCGGCCATTCCAGGAGGGGTCTTGGCGCTGTCGGTGCACGGCTTCAATCTGATCGGCGATGCGTTGAGCCCGCGCCAGCGCTGAGCAGGAGAATCTCCATGGCCCGTGTGCGTTCCATCCCCTCCGAGGAGCTGACCCCCGACCTCACCGCGATCTACGAGGAATTCGCTGGCGCCTATGGCCCCTTCCGCAACCAGGTGGCGGTCATCGCGCATGTGCCGGCGGCGTTGCGCCACCTCATGCCCATGCTGATGGAGCTGCGCGCGGCCAAGACGCTGCCGAAGCGCTACCTGGAGATCGCCATCATCACCGTCTCCAAGCTCAATGCCTGCCATTACTGCGTTGGCCACCACACGCCCTTCCTGACCGCCGAGGGGCTTTCGGCCGCGGCGGTGGAGCGGCTGCTGGAGCCCGACAACCCCGAACTGGACGAGACCGACCGGCTGGTCATCGACTACGCGAAAGTGGCCTGGGCGACGCCCAACCGCGTGCCGGCAAAACTTTTCACGGCGCTGCGGGCGGTGTTTTCCGAGGCGCAGATCGTGGAGCTGACCCTGCGCATCACCCTGTGCGGCTTTTTCAACCGCTTCAATGATGCGCTGGGGATCGAGGAAGAAGAGGGAGCGCTGGCCTGATGCGGATTGCGTTCGGCGCGGCCCTGGTCCTGCTCGGCGCGGCCTGGCTGCTCGCGGGTCAGGGTTGGCGGCCAGCTGCCTTGTGGCTGCTGGGCGCGGCGCTGGGCTTGTCGCTTTTCCATGCCAGCTTCAGCTTTGCCGGCGCCTTCCGGCGGCTGCTGGCCGAGCGGCAGGGTAGCGGCCTTCGGGCGCAGCTCGTGATGCTGGCCTTGGCGCTGCTGCTCTTCCAGCCCGCATTGCTGGCGGGCGAGGTGCTGGGCCAGCCGGTGCGCGGCTTCGTCTTTCCGATCGGCTGGGCGCTGCTGCTGGGCGCCTTCCTGTTCGGCATTGGCATGCAGCTGGGCGGTGGCTGCGGTTCGGGCACGCTGTTCACCGCGGCGGGCGGTCAGGATGGCCGAATGTGGATCACGCTCTTCGCCTTCGTCGCCGGCGCCACCCTGGCCGCCTGGGATGGCGAGCGCTGGATGGCCTGGCCCGCCCTGCCCGGCCAACGCCTGGGCGAAGGCTGGGCCATATTGCCGCTCAGCCTAACCGGGCTGGCATTGGTCTGGGCCGCCATGCGCTGGTGGGAGGGCGTGCAGGCAGATCCCCTGGCCTGGCGCGGTGGCGATGTGCTGCGCGGGCCCTGGCCGCTGCTGTGGGGTGCGGTGTCGCTGGCGGTACTGAACTTCGCCACACTGCTCCTGGCTGGGCGCCCCTGGGCCATCACCGCCGCCTTTCCACTCTGGGGCTCGCAACTCGTCGAGTCCCTGGGCTGGGACGACCCGGCCTTCTGGGCCTTCTGGGAAGACCCGACCCGCAGCGAGGCGCTGCTTCGCCCGGTGCTGTCCGACCGGACCACGCTGATGGATCTCGGCCTTATGGCCGGGGCCCTGCTGGCTGCGGGCCTCGCCGGTCGGCGTGGATGGTGGACGCTGCCGGCGTTGCGCCCGGCCCTGGCCTCGCTCTGCGGCGGGCTTCTGCTTGGCTATGGCGCGGTGCTGGGCTCGGGCTGCAATATCAGCGCGTTCTTTGGCGGCATCGCCTCGGGCAGCCTTCATGGCTGGGTGTGGATCATCCCAGCACTTCTGGGCAATGCGGTGGGGCTGCGGTTGCGACCGGCCTTTGGGCTTTCGCGGGCCTGATTGTGAATTGCGAATTTGACAGGAAAATTTAGGGGCATTAGCAACCCCTCTGTTCTTCGTCGCTGCAAGGATCCTCGATGCGCCTGTTCATTCCCGCCATCGCCGCCCTGGTTCTGGCCGCCCCCGCCTGGGCCCAGAACGCACCGCTGGCGGCCCAGGCCTGTCTGAGCTGCCATGGCGCCAACGGCGCGGGCCAGGGCGGCGTGCCGGGCCTGGCGGGGCGGGACCGTGCCGAGCTGGTCGCGCTGATGGCCGCCTTCCGCGCCAATGAGCGCCCGGCCACCATCATGGGGCGCATTACCCGGGGCTATTCCGACGCTGAGATCGCCGCCTCGGCCGAATATTTTTCGCGCCAGGGGCGCTGAGGATATGAGCATGACCACCACACGCCGCGCCCTGCTCGGTGCCGCCATCACCGCCCCTGCCCTGGTCCAGGCGCAGACCCAGGCGCGACTGCTGATCATCGGCGGCGGCTTCGGCGGCGCCACGGCCGCCAATTTTGCCCGACGGACCTATCCCTGGCTGCAGGTCACCCTCGTCGAGCCCAAGACGAGCTTCGTCACCTGCCCCTATGGCAATCTGGTGCTGGGCGGGTTCCGCCAAATCGCTGACATCACCCATTCCTATGACGGGCTGCGGGCGCGTGGCGTGACCGTGGTGCATGACTGGGCCACGGGCATCGACGCCAATGCGCGCAGCGTGCGCCTGCAGGGCGGGCAGAGCCTCGGCTACGACCGGCTGATCCTCTCGCCGGGCATTGCACTGCGCTGGGGCGCGATCGAGGGCTATGACGAGGCGGCCGCCCAGACCATGCCGCATGCCTGGGTGCCAGGTGATGGCGCGCAGACGCTGTTGCTGCGCCGCCAATTGGAAGCCATGCCTGATGGCGGCGTGGTGGGCCTGGCTATCCCGGGGAATCCCTTCCGCTGCCCGCCTGGGCCGTATGAGCGGATCAGCATGATCGCGGCCTATCTCAAGCGCCACAAGCCGCGGTCGAAAATTCTGGCGCTGGATGCAAAGGAGGCCTTCAGCAAGCAGGGCCTGTTCCAGGACGCCTGGGCCGCGCTCTACCCGGGCATGATCGAATGGGTGCCCGCGAGCCGCGACGGCCGCGTGGTGCGGGTCGACCCGCGCGCGATGGAATTCGAGACTGAGTTCGGCACCCGCCACAAGCTGGACGTGGCCAATGTCATCCCACCGCAATCGGCTGCGCGCATCGCCGCCGATGTGGGGCTTACCGATAATTCGGGCTGGGTGCCGGTCAACCCCGTGACCTTCGAGGCCCGTGCGGCGGCGAACATCCATGTGGTGGGTGACGCGAATATTCCCGGCCCCATGCCCAAATCCGGTTTTGTGGCCAATACCACAGCGAAGCAGGCGGTGGCCGCGGCGGCGGCGGCGCTGCGCGGTGAGGCCGCGCCGGAGGCGGTCTATTTCAACACCTGCTACAGCCATGTCGGCGATGATTACGGCATCTCCGTCGTCGGCGTCTTCCGGCCCAATGCGGAGGCCACGGCAATCGTCGAAGTGCCGAATTCGGGGGGCGTTTCTCCGCGCGGCAACCTGCCTGACCAGCGCCGGCTGGAAGCGACCTATGCCGATAGCTGGTATGCCTCGATCACCCAGGACATGTTCGGCTGATGCACAGGCGCGCCGCCCTCGCCCTGCTGGCGCTGCCCTGGGCCGCCTTGGCGCAGGAGGATGCCCTGGCCGGCGCCATTCGCGAGGCGGTGGGCGATGCACAGGCAGCGGAAGGCGGGATTAACCTGCGAGCCCCGGCCACGGCCGAGAATGGTGGCCAAGTGCCGCTGACCATCCTGGTCGAAAGCCCCCAGACCGCGGCCGAGCATGTTACTGCCATCCATGTCTTTGCCACCCGCAACCCTACCCCCGGTGTGGCCAGCTTCCGCCTGACCCCTGCCCTGGCGCGGGCCGAGGTACAGACCCGTATCCGCCTGGCTGAGAGCCAGATCGTGGTGGTGTTGGCACAGCTCAGTGATGGCAGCCTCCGCCGCGCCAATGCTGAGATCCGGGTCACCACCGGCGGCTGCCTGACATGAACCCGCCGCGCATCCGCGCCCCCCGCCAGGCCCGCGCCGGCGAGGTGGTAGAAATCCGCACGCTCATCGAGCACCCGATGGAGACCGGCCTTCGCATGGAGGGTGGTCGGCTGGTGCCGCGCAATATGCTCGCCAGCATGGTGGTGCGGGTGAATGGCGAGGTGGCGCTGCAGGTGGAATTGAGCAACGGCAGCGCCGCCAATCCCTACCATGTCTTCTTCCTGCGGCTGGAGCGTGCGAGCGAGGTGGAGGTGAGTTGCGTGGACGAAGCAGGACGCGGCGCGCGCAGCATGGCGCGCATCGCGGTGGGCTGATCAGGCGCAGAGGGTGTCACCGGATACGAACGCTCTCCAGGCCGGAGTCTTGGAGAGCAGGCCACGCAACGCCCCCCCTTCACCAACCTCAATAGCGCAGCACATCAAAACCGGGAGCCCGGCCGCTCCGCACTCACCGGCGTGCGCGGCAACCCGCTTTCCGCTTGGCCGTCGGTTTGGCTCGTAGCTTAGGTCGCCTTTTCTTTGGCCCGGCGGCAACAGGCTCAGCCGCGGGGATACCATCCGTTCCGGCATAACGTTGCAGGGATGCACCGGCAGCAAGGTGTGGATAGGCCTGGAGGCCTTTCGGCCATGCCTGGGCAAAGGCGGCGACTTCGGCATGATCATGCCTGCGAATGGCCTGAACGAGGAAGAAGGTCGCTTCAGCCGGCCGCAACCCCTCATGGCGCAGCAGGCGGAGGTGCCATTCGCGGGCACGCAGGGGGCACCAATCCACCAAGGCTTCCTGCAAAGCTCGGCGGACCTCGATGGGCAGCGCCTCATACGCTCGGTATGGGTCGCCCTTCAGCTTGCTGTAGGGCTTGGTCGCTGTGCTGTTATCCATCGATGGTTTCTATCGAACCACCATAGGCGCGCCAACCGTATCCCGCTGCCGAGGCTCATCTTCGCATGCAGCAGCTGCAGATCGACCGCAGCAACGGTCTCAGCGGTTGCGGGGCAAGCGCTGAAAACCCCAGCAGCGCCTTGCCGGCGACAATCTGGCCAGGGTGTACCTCAAACCGATTGCCCAAACCCGCCAGCGTCTTCTCGCCTTTGATAGCGGCCAAGGCCAAGTTTACCTTGAAGCAGGGGCTGTGTATCCGGCGTATTCGCTCCCAAGGCGCGGCAAAATCGCCGCTGTCAGGCAGAAAGGCAGCTATCGCGCTGTCCGATTGTCCTGGACGACCGCTGCCTCCCGTCGACAGCGTTCTCGAAAGTCCTCTTGGAGCCTATTCCGTTCGCAAGGGCTCCGCGCATAGAGGCTAAGTATTTGTTTTACGACCATATTGAGCCGCTCAAACAATTCCGTTTGAGCGGATGATACTCTTAGGGCTGCGTCGTCGTCGGCATACGCTCCACGCATTGTATAAAGGCTTCGGATACAGCAGCGCTACCATCTAAATCAAAAATCCAGTCTCTTTCGTTTCCCGTTCGAAATATAACGCTCATCTGTGAAGACCTTATGAAATCTTCGATAAAACTATCCATTTGCCGAGTATCAATAGAGGCCTGCAGCAGTGCGACCGGCGAGTCTGACATATAAATAACCGTCGAACTCATGTTTCGAGAGCGTAATTCATCAAACTGTACATCAAAACGAATTGACGCTCCATTGCGCATCCGCCATGCTGGGCTAGACAACTGCATCAACATTTCGCCATCCGGAGTAAAATGAATAAATATTATTCTACCATCCGGATAACTGCTATGCATACTGCAAGCATGCGACGTACCACTTACCGCCTGGACAGCACGCCAGCTGCCGGCGTCCAGCAGAGTCGTTACTTGAGCCCCGGCAACACAGGTTTGTCCGAATAAAAAGCCCCAAAACATCAAAAATCGGAAAGATTTTAAGTTTTTTATCATCACAAAAAGGTTCCGCAGCAGGTCCGATGGCGTTGAGTTTGTTGGCTTTGGACACCTGCGTCAAGCGCAGCGTCTCAGCCCGAACCGGCAAAATTCTAGACCGGATCATTCAACAAGTTTCGCCAATATAGCGCAGACATTGATCATAGATCGGAGTTTATTGCCAAACCGCAACCCTATCGATTTCGGACGCCATGCCTGCCAAGGCTCAACCCTCCCCTGCACGCCTCGGCCTGTGACCGGTCTGCGACAAGTTCATCATTGCACGCTTTGACGTCGGCGTCGTGGCGCTGCGCGAGATCGAAGCCCGCCTCACGCCTCGCCGCCTGCTTCACCAACCCCACGCACCAGCAGCCCCACAGCCAGACGCGGCAAAGAGTCGCGCCAGTGCCGTGGTGGCCGCGGTTGCGCCACCCCAAGCACTGTCATCGGGCGACCCGCCTATGTGGCGCGGTTCCAGCTATCAGGAATCGCGGCACGGGCCTGCGCCGCCCCCAGAAACGCACCGCAGATCGCCCCTTTGGTGTCGGCGTCGTCGCCGGCGCCGACCGTCTCGCTCAATGCTTCCTCGATGGAGGTCCCAATGGCCAGGTCACGAAATGCAATTTGGGATGCGATCAGAACCCAGCCCTGCTGGCTCATGAAGTCACC
>NZ_JBBARU010000103.1:0-9137 GCF_040399605.1 Rhodovarius sp.
GAAAAACAGCTGAGCGTCAAGCCGCCAGGAGGAGGGCCTGGAACCAGCGCTTACCTTGAATCAACCCTCCGTCCGCGCCGCAAGCTTTTTAATAGGTCCTGAGCCTAGGCATCGGCCGGGTCATAGCATTGATTAGGCTGGGTTTTTTCGCCCTTTTCGTCGGGTGCGGCATGCCGATGCAAGCAAACCGCCCATGGTAAAAATAACGCTTAATAAATATAATGAAATGGAATTTTAAGGCGGGAGATAACCTTCCTGGGTCGGTATGCGAGAAAAAGCATCTCCATTGCTTTGCGTGGTCCTAGCCGGCGTCTTGCTCGCCGGCTGCGAGGGCAGGAACACGCAGGCCATCGCCACGGGCATTGGCACCTTGGCCGGGGGCGTCGGCGGTGCGCTGCTGGGCCGGCAATTGGGCGGGCGCAATTCTTCCGGCGCGCTGATTGGCGGCTTGGTCGGCGCCGCCGTGGGCGGGCTACTTGCCAACCATGTCTCCCATCGGCTGAACGCGGGCGAGCGTTGGCGCCGCAACACGGCGCATCGGCGCTTGCTGGAGACCCCGGTGGAGCCTGATGCACCATTGCCGCAGCGCCGCTGGGTCTCGCCCGATGATCCCTCGACCCATGGCACCACCGAGGTATTGGTGGTGACCGATGGCGGCCAATGCCGCACCATCCGCGAGATTGCCTATGTCCGTGGCGAGGAGTTGCGCCAGGAAGCCCGCTTCTGCCGCGGCGAGAACGGGCAATGGACCCGCCAGGCCTAAGGCGCGTGCTGGCCGGAGCCTGGCTGGGGCTGGCTTGCATGCTGCTGCCTTGTGGTGCCGCCGCGCTGGAATTCACCGTGCTCGGCCGGGGTGGTGGTAATATTATCTTCGCCTCGGGCACTTTTGAGCGCGGCGATGCCGCCCGGCTGGAGACGCTGCTCAGGCAGACCAGCAATACCCATGTGCTGGCCTTTCGTTCCCCCGGTGGGCTGAGCGTGGAGGGGCTGGAGGTGGGGCGGGTGATACGCCGCGCTGGCATCGCGACGCATCTGCCCGCCAATACGCAATGCGCCAGCGCCTGCACCTATGCCTTCCTCGGCGGGCGGGTGCGCACGATGGAGGCGGGCGCGCGCTACGGCGTGCATATCTTCAGCACGAGCGGCAATCGGGCCCTGCTGCGGCGTGCCGAGGAGTTGATCCGGCGGGAGGGCACGGCCGCCGTCGCCGGGCTGATCCGGATGATCGAGGAGGATTCGGCGCAGCTGGCAGCGCAAATGGCCTACTACGCCATCGAGATGGGGGTCTCGCTGCGCCTGCTGGAACCGAATTTCCGCACCGCGCATAGCACCATCCGCTGGCTCACCGCGCGGGAATTGCGCGACTATAACGTCGTGAATGCCGATTGATCTGCGTCGTGTGGGTGATGTGCGCGTTTCATCCAAGCGACGCGCTGGGCGGCGGTGAGGGGGGATCAACGCACCTCGCTCCATCGCGGTCGCGCCTGTGACGAGCGACGCCACAGGCGGGACCAAACATTTAGAGCCTGTTCCGTTCGCCTCGGCTCTCTATACAGGCTCTAAGCTTTTGTTTGTCGAACATCTTTATCCGCTCAAACGATTCCGTTTGAACGGATGATGCTCTAGCTGCGCCGGACCGCCCGGCGCAGCGCATCCAGAACGCCATCCATCGCGGCCTGATAGCCAGGCCCATCGAGGTAACCATCCAGCGCGCCTGTGCGCTCCAGAAAGCTCTGCCAGGGTGGTGTGGCCATGGCACGCCGGACGCGATCATGCAGCACGGTGGCGATATCGTCGGAGAGGCCGGCGGGGGCGTTCAACCCCTTCATATTCTCGATGACGACATCCCAGCCCAATTCGCGCAGCGTGGGCACCTGCGGATAGGCGGCGATCCGCGCAGCGGATGCCACGGCGAGAGGCCGCACTTCGCCAGCCTGTGCGAGGCCCGCCATCTCCTCGGGCGCCAGGACCGCGAGTTCCACCGTGCCCGCCATCAGCGCCTGCAGTGAAGGGGCGCCGCCGGTGAAGGGCACATGCAGGAACTCGACCCCCGCTGCCTGCTGCAACAGGACGAAGACGGCATGATAGATTGAGCCTTGGCCCGAGGAGGCATGCGGGATGCTGCCGGGCGCGCGCCTCGCCGCTGCCACCGCGGCCGGCAGATCGGCAAAGGTGCCGCCGCGCCGGGCGACGATGAGCATGGGCTGGCGCGTAAGGCGAATGATGGCGCGAAACGAGTGCTTCGGGTCATAGGGCACGTCGCGGAAGGCGGGCAGCGCAATGCTCTCGCTGCCACCACCCACGAGCAGGTTCAGCCCATCCGCTGCCATGCCGGCCACCTGCTGGGCGGCGATGGCGCCACCCGCGCCGGGGCGGTTCACCACGATGATGGGCGTGGGGAAAAGCCGAGAGGCTGCATCGGCGATGGCCCGCCCCGCGAGGTCGGCCCCGCCGCCTGGTGCGAAGCCGACGATGAGTTGGATGGGCCTGGCCGGTTCCCAGGCGGCCTTCGCCCCCGGTGCTGCCAGCGCGCCGGCGCCGCCGAGCAAAGCCCTGCGATGGAACATGCAAACCTCCCGCTGTTTTGCGAAGAGGATAGCCATGAAAGTTTCGAGGCGCCATGGCATGGGCGCGGCTTCCGGGGCCGTGCACGCGGCATCTTGCCTCGCCACTGCACGGCTCCATGCGCCATGGGGCGGGGAATACCCATTTTTGAACTGCAAACGCTGCCCTACACTGCGCAGCGTGGAGATTTCACGATGTCTGCCGTCTTGGGTGAGGGCAGCAAGAGCCAAGTTATGGAATACACGATGCGAAATATTGTTGAAAATCACATGCAAAACATCAGAGGCCGGGCGTGAGAGTGACCACCCGGCCGGCAATACCGCGCCGTAGCGCTCTCCTCGCCGCGCCGATGCTGGCCAGCGCCTGTGGTGCGCCTTGGCCCGGCCGCGGCAGCCCCTTTGTGTATCGCGGCGGCATTGGCAGCCGCAGCGACGGGCCCATGATGTCCCAACTCTCTACACCGGGCGGCGGCTTTTCCACCGCCAATCGCGGCAATTGGTGGCAGCAAGCCTATAGCGTCGATTCCTTCTCCCGGCTGGATGATATTTGGCCCTCCACCCGCTCTGCCGCGGCTACCACCCCTTCGCCGCTCAGGCGCCGCGCGGGTGAACCCGATATCGGCTTTGACGGCGCCCCTGTTCATGGCCTCGGCCGCTTCAGCATCGATGATTACCTGTCACGCAACCCCACAACCGGGCTGCTGATCATTCGTGATGGCGAAATTTTGGTCGAGCGCTACCAATATGCCCGGCATGATCGGCACCGGCTGACTTCCTTCTCCATGGCCAAGACGCTGGTGGCGATGCTGATCGGCCTTGCCCTTGAGGGGGGCCATATCGGCAGTATCGACCAAACCGCCGCCAGCATCGTGCCGGAATTGCTGGGCAGCGAATATGGCGCGACCCCGCTGCGGCACCTGCTCACCATGTCCTCCGGCATCGCCTTCCGCGAGACCTATGATGGGCGCGATGATTCCGCTGGGCTGTCGCGTCTGACCTTTGGCGGCCAGAGTGCCGGGGGCGCCGCCGTGCCGCCGTTTTTCAATACCCGCGTCGCGGCGCCGGGCCGGCGCTGGTACTATGCCTCCTCCGAGACCTTTGTGCTGGCGCTGGTGTTGCGCCGCGCCATTGGCCGCCCCATCGCTGAGTATTTCGCCGAAAAACTCTGGCAGCCCCTGGGTGCCGAGGCCGATGCCTCCTGGCTGACCGATCGCTCGGGGCTTGAGATCGGCTATATGGGTTTCAATGCCGTGCTGCGCGATTATGGCCGCCTGGCCATGCTGCTGGCCTCGGGCGGGCAGCATGGCGGGCGGCAATTGCTGCCGCAGGGTTGGCTGGCAGCGATGACCCGGGCGCATTTTTCCGGCGCAGAGACCGCCCGCTGGTTCGGCTATGGCTATCAGACCTGGATATTCCCCCCGGTGGAGGGCGGTTTCGCCCTGCTGGGGGTGCGCGGCCAGGCCATCTTCGTCGATCCTTCGCGCCGGCTGGCCATGGTCCATACGGCGGTGCGTCCGGATGCGCGCGACCCTGGCGGGGCCGATTTGGCCGCTTTATGGCGGGGGGTGAAGCGTCATGTATGATGCTCGCTCCCGAATGGACCGATGATATTGAGCAACCCAGCATGAGCCGCAGCGGCAATACCCGCTCCATTGAGCGGCGGGTGCGCCGCGTCGCTACCCGCCTGGGCCTGCATCTGATGATTGTGCAAAAGCCCGATAACCGGGTGCGTGCCCATGGCGGCTATATGCTGCGCGATGGGCAGACGATGCGCATCCTTCTCGGCGACAAGGATTACCCGTATTGCGCCGATATCGACGAGGTCGAGGCCTTTTTGGATGCCTATCAAGGCTGATGGCGGGCGGTGATGGATGGGACAAGTGATGCGCAGCGGCTCCGAACGCCTGATCGACCTGGGCGCCATCCTATTGCCGGGTTGTCTGATCGCCTATCTCGTGGTGCCGGAGGCCGGGCCGGAGGATAGCCTTTCCTTGGCGATGCTGCTGCTGGCTGCGGCTTTGCTGGGCGTTGTGAACCTGCTGGCGAGTGCGGCGCTGGGGGCGATCTACGCCGCAGCCCGTGGCCGGACGATGAACCGGCAGATCGCCATCCTCGCCCGTGGTGGGCGGCTGCTGCCCGCGCCGCTGCGTGCGGTGCTCTGGCTGGTCTTTGGCGAGGAGCAGAACCACGCTCTGGGCCGGGCCGAGCGGTTGCGCAAGGCGGCGCTGGCGCCGCTGCAATTCAAGGATGCGCTCTCCACCCAAGGCTGGTGCCGGGCGCTGCTGGCCACTGAAAGCCCTGCAGCCCTGGGGCTGGTGCTGCATGCCGAGGCGCAGGCGCGCTTCTGCCGTGCGCTGAGCATGGCGCTGCTCTGGGTGGGCTGGGTGCTGCCGCCCCTGCTGCTGCTGCTGCCGCTCACCCTGGGGGCCTATCTGCGCCAGCGCCATGCGGCCGAGAGCCTGTTGCTGGAGGCGGCGATCACCCATGCCGCCCGCCAGGGCGCCAGCCTGCCACCAGCCCGCATTGCCCCCGATAGCCCCACCCATGCCGGCGGCGTGGTGTTCCGCGAGCGTGGTGGTGCCCGGCAATACCTGCTCATCGAGGCCAATGATGAACGCCTGCAATGGGTGCTGCCCAAGGGCCATATCGAGGATGGCGAGCACCCGCCCTATGCCGCGGTGCGCGAGGTGCGCGAGGAGAGTGGGGTTTGGGCCCGGCTGGAGCGCGAATTGGGCGATGTGGCCTATAGCCTGGGCGAGAAGCATGTGGTGGTGCGCTTCTACCTGATGCGCGCGCTGGGGCAGGGGGTGCTGCAGGAGAGCGGCCGTGGCCAGTGCTGGCTGCCCTTTGCCCAGGCCATGGCGCAGGCCAGCCACGACAATACCCGCGAATTGCTGGCTGCCGCCGAGGCCGCGGCCAATCCAGCGCAGGAGGCGCGCGCATGATCACCATCCATGGCATCAAGAATTGCGACACGATGAAGAAGGCGCGCGCCTGGCTCGATGCCCATGGCACGGCCTATGCCTTCCACGACTACAAGACCCAGGGCATTGCCGAGGCCACATTGCGGGGCTGGGTGGGCGCGCATGGCTGGCAGTCCCTGCTCAACCGCGCGGGCACCACGTTCAGAAAGCTGCCTGAAGCTGAGCGCGAGAACCTCGACGAAGCCCGCGCCATAGCACTCATGCTGGCACAGCCCAGCATGATCAAACGCCCGGTGCTGGATCTGGGCGGGCGCAGCCTCGTCGGCTTCTCGCCGGAAAGCTACGCCCGCGCCTTCAGCGCCTGAGGCGCGTCAGCGCGAAACCCGCACCCGGACATGGCCGAGCATCGCAAAGCCGGCTGCGGCGAAGGCCAGGGCCTGCAAGAGATTGGCCGGTAGGGCGAGGCTGCCCGCTGCCACCAGCAACGCGATCAGCAATGTCAGCAGGCCGAGAAACAGATAGGACGGGATCGCCGCCTCGTCACTCAAATTACCCACGATAACCAACCCCATGACGGCCATGAGGGGGACTGCGAATTCACCGATCATCGAAGCTCCGTTTAATGTCGACTTCAAAATAATCTTACAGTGTCCAACCGCCGTCAATCACGATGGCCTGGCCGGTCACAAAGGCACTCTCATCGGTGGCGAGATAGACCACCAGCGCCGCCAGCTCCTCCGCCGTGGCAAGCCGGCCCATGGCTTGGCGGGCGATGAAGGCGGCGCGTGACGCCTCGAAGCCGCCCGCCGCATCGGCATTGGCGGCGATGCGGTCATGCAGGCTGGGCGTGTCCACCGTGCCGGGGGCGAGGCAGTTGCAGCGCACGCCCTGCGTCACCGTATCGGCCGCCACCGCCCGCGTCATGCCAATCACCGCCGCCTTGGTGGTGCCGTAGACAAAGCGGTTGGGCGCGCCTTTGATCGAGCCTGCCGCACTCGCCATATTGATGATCGAGCCGCGCTTGCGTTCCAGCATCGGCGGCAATGCGGCGGCCAGCACCTTCCACATTGCCCGCACATTCAGCGCAAAGGCGAAATCCCATTCGGCATCGGTGCAGGTCAGCGCGGTGTTCTGATGCACAAAGCCAGCGCAATTGAACAGCACATCAAGCGGCCCGGCAGCGGCCACGATGCGCGCCACCGCCGCGTCATCAAGCACATCGAGCGCTTGGGTCTCGATGCCCGCCTCGGCGAGGCCGACGAGCTTGTCGAGGTCACGGTCGGTTGCCACCACGCTCGCCCCCTCGGCCGCCATGGCCAGGGCCGAGGCCCGGCCCATGCCCTGGCCGGCCGCGGTGACGAAAATACGTTTTCCAGCGAGTCTTCCGGCCATGGCGGTCACTCCTGTTCCGGGAAGGGGTATTTGTCGAGATAGGGCTGGTATTCCGGCTCCACATCGACCTCAAAGCTTGCAAGCAGCCGGACCACGCCGCAATAAAACGCGATGGTGACGATGAGATCGACCATGCGCGGCTCGTCCAGAAACGCGGCGAGCGCGTTGTAGGTCTCGGCCGAGACGCCAGGGCCGGCGGCGGCCTCGCGCGCTGCGCGCAGCACCAGCTTGGTATGCGCATCAAGGCCGGTGCTCTGCCCGGCGGTCTCGGCGATCAGCGCGCGGATGTCATCATCGGTGACACCGAAATCATAGCCGATCTTGACATGATGCGACCATTCGTAAGGCGCGCGCGCCACCCAGCCGACCTGCAGGATGGCCAATTCGCGCAGCCTCGCATCGAGGATGCTCTTATGTCGGATATATTGCCCAAGGCCTGAGAATGCGCGCATGGCGGTGGGGTTGTTGGACAATACGCGATAGAGCGAGATGTCGCGCTTCAGCAAATCCTGGTCTTCTTGGGGCAGGTCTGCCCGGGTGCGTGTGCGAATGCGAGCCATGGTTTCTCGTGTCCCCTCAATTGCCGCGAAAGCTGGCACGCGCCCCGCGCTTCGTCCATCGCCCGGGCGGCATTTGGGGGGTGTGACGTGTGGGGGTGGCCGCGTGTAGTCTGCCGTCATGCGCCTCATGCCGGCCCTGATGATGCTGCTTGCAGCCCTTGCCGCCCCCGCGCCGGCCGAGGAGCCGCCGCTGGCCATTGCCGGCATGGGCAGCTTTCACATTGGCGGGCGCCAGGCCCAGGTGAGCGGCCGCCCGGCGCGTGAGGTGGTGCTCGCGCCGGGTGCCAGGCCGATCCGCATCGACCCCAATGGCACTTATTGGGTGGAGGGGCTCTACGCCCAATTCCACCATCCCGCACGGCGGCAGGGCCAGGTGCCGCTGCTGCTTTGGCATGGCGGAGGCATGAGCGGCGTGGTTTGGGAGACAACCCCTGATGGCCGCGAGGGCTGGCAGCATTATTTTCTGCGGCGCGGCTGGAGTGTTTATGTCTCCGATGCGGTGGAGCGCGGCCGTGCCGGATGGGCGATGAGCCCGGAGATCTTCGCCGGTGAGCCGATCTTTCTCTCCATGGCCGACCCGTGGGAGCGTTTTCGCATCGGCCCCGGGCCAGGCAGTTTTCGTACCCGGCTGGCCAATCCGGGCAGCCAGTTTCCCACCGAGGCCTATGGCCAGCTCATGGCGCAAATGGTGCCGCGCTGGACCACCACCGATGCTGCGCAACTCGCCGCCTATCTCGCCTTGCTGGAACGGGTGGGGCCGGCTGTTGTGGTGGCGCATGCGCAGGGTGCGATGTTTGCTTTGCGCGCCGCCCAGGCCCGGCCGGAGTTGCTGCGCGCGCTGGTGCTGGTGGAGCCCTCGGGCTTTGGCGAGAGCACGCCGGCGGCCTTGGCGGCGCTGCGCTCCATTCCCATTCTGGCGCTCTATGGCGATTTCATCGAGCAGGACCCGCGCTGGGCCAATATCCGCACCCGCGGCACCGATTTCTTTGCCGCCGCCCAGAATGCCGGGGTGAGCCTTGAGGTGCTGGACCTGCCGGATGCCAGCATTTTTGGCAATTCTCACCTGATGATGCTGGAGCGCAACAATGCGGCGGTGGCGGCCCGGGTGCAGGATTGGCTGGCGGGGCAGGGGCTTTGGCGGGCGGAATAGCTGCGGCAGGCGCGGCATAACATGATGGGCGGCGAGGCAGTGGCCCCATGCTTAGAATTTGAAGGCAATTCTCCCCATGGCCCGCTGCGAGCAGACCTCGAGCGATTCATTGACCGCGCTGGAGCAGTTCTGCGGCGACACTGAGGTGCCCATATAACCCGCACTCACGGCGATGGTGCCAATGCCCTCAATCTGGAAATCGCGGCCGAATTCTATGCCCCACCAGCCATAACCCGAGGAGTTGTATCGCTGGGTCCCATCGATTCGCTGAAAGGCAATTCTGCCGCCCAGGGTCAGATCCCAGATTCCACTCGCCCAATCCGCCCCGGCCTCCACATAGGTGATCAGTCCGGCGCCGCCAAAGTAATCCGGCGTTAAGCCGATTTGGCCCAGCAACTTGACCGGCCCAACCTGCCGGGTGAGCTTTAAGAACGCTTCGAAGAAGGCCGATTGGCTATTGCTGCTCTGCCCGGTCTCAAAGCCGCTATAGAAATAGCTGACAGTGCCGATATCAACGTTGAAATCCCCCAGATCGAAGCGATAGCCG
>NZ_JBBARU010000104.1:0-9123 GCF_040399605.1 Rhodovarius sp.
GAAGGCCTGCGCGCGATGAGGGCAGAGAAACAGAACGGCCCGGTGACGGACCGGCAGATGTCGGACTTCAAGATGGCGGCGCTGCGGGCGCTGACGCCCTATGCCTCGGCGGCGCTGCTTGACCGCGAGTTCGCATGGGACCGGGCCATTGCGGAAGGTGCGGTCGCGCCGGGCTGCGCGCTGATCGCCGCCGCGGATATCCTTCTGCCTGGCCCGGGCGAATTGGTGGCGGATTCCCGAATCGACGATGAGGTTGTGCCGGCGAAGGTCATGGCCGAGGGTGCGGCCGCGCTGAAGCTGCTGGTCATCTGGCGCCCGGATGGAAATCCAGAGGCGCGCATCGCCCTGGTGGATGATTTCGTCGCGCGGTGCAGGGCCGCAGGCATGGTCAGCATTGTGGAGCCGGTCTGCCGCAAGCCACGCGACGGCCGCGCATGGGACACTGCCGAGGGTATCCTGCCCGCCGCGCAGGAATTGGGCGGACGCGGTGCCGATATCTACAAGGCGGAGATGCCGCTCTTCGGTAACGGACCGGAGGCAGTGGTCCGGCGTGCCTGCGCCGAACTGACGCGCATTGTGAACGGGCCCTGGGTCGTGCTGTCCTCCGGCGTCACGCCCGACGCTTTTCCGCAGGCCGTCGAATGGGCGTGTCGGGAGGGCGCCTCGGGCTTCCTGGCCGGGCGTGCGGTCTGGCGCACGGTGATCGGCCACCCCGACATGGAGGCGGCGCTGCAAAAGGACGCCGTGGTGCGCCTGCAGCGCCTCTGCGATGTCGTGGACAAAACCGTCGGTGGCTGAGGCAGGAACAGGCGGGTGGTGGCATTGGCGCTGATGGCCCGGTGCCCGGGGTTGGTGCTGCGGCCCGCGATCCCTGGTCCCGGCTGCTGCACCGGCGCCAAGTCTCGCAGGCTTGCTGCGAGCTATGCCGCACAGGAAAGGCGAAATCGCATGGGGCGCTTCGACCTCGCCAAGGTGGCACTCGTGACCCGTGATGTCGGGCATCGTTGCGCTGTCTGGCCCGGCCCAGCCTGGATGCCCCGCCTCTTGGTCGATCGAATCGCGGCGCTGTTCCGGGAGGTGATGCAGGCCCCCCTGGACGCGGACGCGGCTGGCCGCGCTGGGGGCGGAGCCGCTGGTGCCCACGTGTCAAGCCGTCACAAGGATTAAGCATTGCGTCCTCCAGCACTTGTCGCTGCTTCGAGGGTTTCCAAGCGGGCTGTCAGAGCGACGATGAATTCCGGCTGCTGCTGGATCGCTCGGATCGGGTGGAGCACCGCCTCATCGGGCTTGATGTTACAGGTGGCGGGGGGGGCATGGTGTCGGGTCGTGCTTGGGATGGTGCAGTGCCATCTCTGTCATTTGCCGTCGCCCGCGCTGGGCAACCACGCCGATCTGCACCCAAAGCCGGTCGGGCGCGCGGCGTGCGTGAGCCAGCCCCTCTTCGGTCCCTATAGATTGTATCACATCCGCGGCCGCGATGGCGGCGAGGGCATCCACCGGCTAGACTTTGACCGCGTTTTAGCCAAAAATTCTTCACGATTGCCAAGGGACACCCAGGATGAGCTCACCCGCCAAGTCGTTCAGCCGCCGCACCGCCGCTGCCGGCGCCGCTTCCGCCGCGATGATGCTGGGCGCCGGGCCGGCCGCGCTGGCCCAGCCCGCGGGCGCGGTGAATTTCATCGGCTGGTCCGCCGCCGTGGACCAGGTGCGCGCACAGATCTCCGCCTTCCAGGCCGCCACCGGCATTGCGGTGAATTACGAGAATTTCCCCTGGGCGCAGTACCGCACCGCGCTGGTCACCCGGCTGGTGGCCAATGCGCCCATCGACTGCTCCTGGATTTCCGATGCCTGGCTGCCGGAATTCGCCGAGGCCGGCTGGCTGGCCGATATTTCCGACGTGTCGGCACTGACCCGCTACAATGCCGAAACCACCGCCTATTGCACCCAATCCATGGTCTATAAAGCCAAGCAATACGGGCTGGCCTATTACGGCGACCACATGTCCTTCATGGTCAATACCGACATGCTGGCCCGCGCCGGCATCACCACCCCGCCCACCACTTGGGAGGAGGTGGTCGAACAATCCCTGCGCATGAAGCAGCAGGGCGTGGCCGAATTCCCGCTGCTGCTCTCCCTGGCCGCGGATACTTGGCTGATCGAGTTTGTTTCGGCGCTGAATTTTTCCTTCGGTGGGCGTTTCGTCGATGATGCCGGCAATGCGGTGATGGCCGATGCCAATCGGGGCGCGGTGCGCGCGGCGCGCTTCCTGCGCGAGGCGATCCACACCCACCGCATCCTCTCCCCCGGCGCGGTGGAGACCGGCGAGATCAACGGCCTGCGCGCCTTCGGGAGCGGCGCCCATGCCTTCGCCATCGTGCCAACCTATCGCATCCGCGCGCTGAACGACCCCGCGCAATCCAGCGCGGCCGGCAAGATTCGCTTGGCCCTCATGCCAAAGGGCGGCCCCTCGGGCACGCATGAGACCTGCGGCTGGATCCGCTTCTGGGGCATGACCCCCGGCGCCAAGGCTGACCGGGCCAGGCGGGAGCGCACGCTGCGCTTCATCGAGTTCTTCGGCGGGCGCGACACGGCCGGCAATTACTCCATGCAAAAGCTGCTGCTGACCGATATGGGCCTGCCCTCCTGCGCCGTGCCGCTGGCACAGGACCCTGAGGTGGTGCAGTTCTGGCAGCGCTGGGCCGGTGGTGGTGCGGTGGTGGCCGAGCAGGCTGGCCTTGCCCGCAAGAAGGATGTGATCTCGCCCTGGTTTGGTGAATGGGTCGAGACCTCCAACCAAGCCTGGCAGAATGTCTGCCTCGGCCGCGCCGAGCCGGAGGCCGCGATGCGCGCGGCCGGGGCGAAATGGACGGAGCTGAAGCGGGCGTTCCGCTGAGGTGACACGTTTTGGCTATGACGAGCGCAGTGCGGCCCTGCTGGTCTTTCCGGTGCTGGCGGTGCTGCTGGTCGTGGCCGCCTTCCCTATCATCTATTCCTTCTGGGTCAGCCTGCATGACATTGTGCTGACCCGGCCGCTGCGCCGGCCTTTTGTCGGTTTCGACAACTACCTGCGTATTTTCGACGATGCACGGTTCTGGACGGCGGTTGCGCGGACAACTGTTTATACACTGGTCTGCGTGGCGGTGACGACCTTCCTGGCCGTGCTGGTGGCACTGCTGTTGAACGAGGTATTTCCCGGCCAGCGCCTGCTCTCGGCCCTGCTGCTGGTGCCCTGGGCCACGCCCTCGGTGGTCAATGGGCTGATGTGGAAATGGATTTATGACCCGACCTATGGGCTGCTGAACGGGCTTTTGGTGCAGGTGGGCCTGCTGGAGCGCTATCGCGTCTGGCTGGGTGACCCTGACATCACCCTGCTGCTGATCGCCAATGCGGCGATCTGGAAGCAGATGCCGCTCGCGGCCCTGCTGATGATCGTGACCATGAAGGCGATCCCTGAGGACCTCTATCGCGCAGCCCGGGTGGATGGCGCCAATATCTGGCAGCGTTTTGTCCATGTGACCCTACCCGCGCTGCGGCCGGGGCTAATGCTGGTGCTGGTCTATGAGACGATGATCTCGATCCGCCATTTTGACCTCTTCCTGATCATGACCCAGGGCGGCCCGGGCGATGCCTCCTTCACCCTCTCCTGGCTGATCTATGTTGAGACATTCCGCTCGCTGCGCTTCGGCACCGGGGCGGCCATGTCCTATGTGCTGGCCATCACCACCTTTGCGCTGAGCTGGGCCGTCATTCGCTTTCTGGGCAAACGGATATGAAAAAGCCGCTGGCACCGCGGGTGACCCGCGCCATCCTTCTCACGCTGTTTTCGGCGCTTTTTGTCCTCTATGTCGCGGGGCCGGTGGCCTGGCTGGTCTCCTCCTCCCTGCAGAGCGAGGCGGAAATCACCCGGGTGCCGCCGAATTGGCTGCCGCAAAACCCCAGTATCGCCAATTTCGAGGCGATTTTTTCCGCGGCCGACCGGGTGGTGACCTATGAGAACCGCCGGCAGGGTGAGGCGCTGACCAGCAGCTTCCTGCCCTCGGGTGCGGCCAATCTCTTGCCGGCGATGCGCAATTCGCTGGTGATCGGCCTCTGGGTGGCGGCGCTGAACCTGCTGCTGAGCGTGACCGCCGCCTATGCCATTGCGGTGATCGATTTCCGCGGGCGCCGGGCCACGCTCTACACCGTGCTGGCCACCCGCGTGGTGCCCGATATCGCCCTGGTGGTGCCGCTGTTTCTGGTCATCCGCAATCTGGGGCTCATCAACTCACTCGGCGCGCTGGTGGTGACCTATCTCGCCATCACCGTGCCCTTCACCATCTTCATCCTGATCTCCTATTTCGAGGGAATCCCGCGGGACCTCTACCGCGCCGCGCGGATTGATGGCTGCGGCCATGGGCGGGCCTTGTGGCATGTCTATCTGCCGCTTTCGCTGCCCGCGCTGGTGGCCTCGCTCACCTTCGCCTTCCTGACCTCATGGAATGAATTCGTCTTCGCCCTCGTGCTCACCCAGAACGTGGCGGCGCAGACGCTGCCCATCATCATTTCAGGCTTCATCATGGACTTCACCACCAGCTTCTCCTTCGTCAATGCCGCAGGCGTGATCGCGATCATCCCGCCCGTGCTCATGGCAGTGGTGTTCCAGCGCTATATCGTCTCCGGCCTGACCGCCGGCGCGGTGAAGGGCTGAGCCATGGCACGGATCACCTGTGCCGCACTGACCAAGAGCTATGGAGCCGTCCTGGCGGTTGATGCGCTCGACCTCAGCATCGGCCATGGCGAGTTTATGGTGCTGCTCGGCCCCTCGGGCTGCGGTAAGACCACCACGCTTAACATGATTGCGGGGCTCGAGGAAATTTCCGCCGGCCGTCTGCTCTTCGACGAGACCGAGGTGACCTGGACGCCGCCGCATAAGCGCGAGGTGGCGATGGTCTTCCAATCCTATGCTCTCTACCCCAACAAGACGGTGCGCGAGAATATCGCCTTCCCACTGCGGTTGCGCGGCCAATCAGCCTCGGAGATTGAGCGCGCGGTGGGTGCTGCCGCCGAACAGTTGGAGATCACCCATCTGCTGGGCCGCCGGCCGAACGAGCTTTCCGGCGGGCAGCGGCAGCGCGTGGCGCTGGGCCGGGCCATCGTGCGCAAGCCTTCGGTCTTCCTGATGGATGAGCCGCTCTCCAACCTCGATGCCACGCTGCGGCTTTCCATGCGCGGCCTGATCAAGCGGCTGCATCAGGAGCTCAAAGCCACCTTTGTCTATGTCACCCATGACCAGGCCGAGGCGATGACGCTGGCGGACCGCATCGCGGTGATGAAGGGCGGGCTGATCCAGCAGCTCGACACGCCCGAGGGGATTTATGAGCGCCCGGCCAATATCTTTGTCGCCGGTTTTTTGGGCAGCCCGCCGATCAATCTGGTCGAGGGGGTGATCGCGGGCGGCGCCTTCACCCGCGGCGATTTCCGTCTGCCCCTGACCAACCCGCCACAGGAAGGCCGCGCCGTCGTGCTAGGCCTGCGGCCCGAGGATGTCTCAGCCGGTGGCGATGTCACGGCGCGGGTCGAGCTGGTTTCGCCACTGGGATCGGAGACCCATCTGGATGTACTGGCCGAGGGCGGCGTGGCCCTCACCCTGCGGGTGCCGAAGGAATGGCGCGCCGCGCCGGGCGACAGGCTCAGCTTCGGTATAGACCCGGCGCGGCTGCACATCTTCGACAAGGCGAGCGAGACGCGGCTGTGACAGCCCTGGGCCAGCGGCTGCGCCGGCGCGAGGATGCCCGGCTGCTGACCGGCGAGGGCTGCTTTCTCGACGATATCCCCAGCCCCCCCGGTTGCCTGCATGCCGTCTTCATCCGCAGCCCGCATGCCCATGCGCGCATTCTGGGCATTGATACAGCAGCCGCCCTGGCCCTGCCCGGCGTGGCGGCAGTGCTGACCGGCGAGGCGCTGGCCCGGCTCGTGGCCCCGCTGCGCATGGCGCCGCCCATCGACGGGCTGCGGCCGATGGAAATGCCGGTGCTGCCCTCTGAGACCGCGCGTTTTGTGGGGGATCCGGTGGCCATGGTGTTGGCTGAGGATCCCTCCCTCGCCACCGATGCCGCCGAATTGGTGGAGGTATCCTGGCAGCCCCTGGCCGTGGTTGCCAGCATGGCGGATGCGGCGGCGCCCGGCGCGGTGCTGGTGGACCCTGCCTTACCGTCCAACCGCGTCTCGCACCAGGCTTTTGCCTCGCCGGGGCTGGATGCGGCCTTTGCCGGGGCGGCAAGCATTGTCACCTCCCGTTTCGCGCAACACCGGCAGACCCATGCGCCGATCGAGCCGCGCGGTGTGCTGGCACAGTGGAACCCCGGCCGTCAGCATTTGACCATGCGCGTGGGCACCCAGGCGCCGCATCCTTATCGCTCGGCGCTGGCAGGCAGGCTGGGGCTTTCGGAACCGCAAGTGACGGTGGAGAGCCCCGAGATGGGCGGTGGCTTTGGCCAAAAAATCATCCCGCTGCGCGAGGATTTTTGCGTCGCCGCCGCGGCCCGCCTGCTGCGTCGCCCGGTGCGCTGGCGCGAAAGCCGGGGCGAGAATCTGATGGCCGCGCTGCATGCGCGCGAAGAGACGATCACCACCGAAGCCGCGATTGATGAGCAGGGCCGCATCCTGGCTCTGCGCGCCGGGATGGAGGCCGATTTCGGCGCATGGTCCTTCTTCCCGGCCAATTACATGGCCCGCGTGGTGGCGCTGATTCTGCCCGGCCCCTATCGGATTCGCGATTACGGCTATGACGTCACCGTCTGGCTGACCAATAAATGCCCGAGCGGGCCGATGCGCGCGCCCATGGCCATCACCGCCTGGGTGATGGAGGGCACGATGGACGCCATCGCCCGGCAATGCAGGCTCGACCCGCTGGAGGTGCGGCGGCGCAATAGCCTAGGCCCGCAGGACCTGCCGTGGATCACGGCCACCGGCGAGCATTATACCGCGCTCTCCCCACGGGCGACACTGGATGCCGCGGCGGCAGCGCTGGGCTACGAAAACTGGCGCGCGCAACCGCCCCGCCCAGGCATGCTGCGCGGCATCGGCCTGTGCAGCGTGGTGGAAAGCACGACCTATGGCAGCGCCTTCTACAAGGCAGCCGGCATTGCCGGTTCGGGGCATGAGGTGGCGAGCCTGCGCATTGAGCCCTCCGGCGCCATCATCGCAGCTTGTGGGCTGATGGGCTCCGGCCAGGGCTATGAAACCACGCTGGCCCAGGCGGTGGCCTCAGGACTGGGCGTGGAGGCCGGGCAGGTGACCATGCAACTGGGCCACACCGATATCGCCCCCTATGGTATGGGCAGCCGGGGTAGCCGCGGCGCTGCGGCGGGCGGCGGGGTGTTGCGCCTGGCCGGGCTGGCCTTGCGCCTGAAGCTGCTGGAACTGGCCGCCCATCTGCTCAACCTCAATAGCGCAGACGGGTTGGAGATGCGCGCGGGCCAAGTGATCCGCCGGGTGGCGGAGGGCGAGCTAGAAACCGGGCTCAGCCTGGCCGCCCTGGCGCGCATCGCGCATCTGGACCCGCTGCGGCTGCCGCCGGGCATGGCCCCGGGGCTGCATCATATCGAGGCCTTCGATCCGCCGGCCATGACATATTCCAATTCAACCCATGCCTGCGTGGTGGAGATCGACACGGAGACGGGTGCGCTCACCATTCTGCGCCACGTCATTGCCGAGGATGCCGGCACCCTGATCAACCCAATGATCGTGGAGGGCCAAACCCATGGCGCCACCGCCATGGGCCTGTCCGGCGCCATCATGGAACACGCAGCCTATGGCCCGGATGGCCAAATGCTGGCGGGCAGCTTCATGGATTACGCGATGGCCCGGGCCGGCGATCTGCCCTGCTTCGAAGTCAGCCATCACCCCACACCAGCCATCGGCATCCCCGCCGGGATCAAGGGCATGGCGGAGGGCGGCACGATGGGCGGCATCGGCGCCGTGATGAATGCGGTGAATGACGCCCTGGCAGGGGTGGGCGTCTATTTGCCCGCGCAACCAGCGACGCCAGACCGGATCTGGGCGGCACTACAACACAGGACAACCTCATGAAGCCTCGCATTGGTTTTATCGGCCTTGGCATCATGGGCGCACCCATGGCGGGGCATCTGCTGGCGGCGGGATATCCCCTCACCATCGCCAATCGCAGCCGTGGCGCCGCAGTGGCCGCGCTGGTGGCCGGCGGGGCCGCCTGGGCGGAGAGCCCGGCATCGCTGGCGGCGCAGAGCGATATCATCATCACCATCCTGGGCTTTCCGGCCGATGTGGAGGCGGTGTGGCGCGGCGGAGATGGGCTGATCGCCAATGCCAAGCCTGGCACGCTGTTGATCGACATGACCACCTCCTCCCCAGGTTTGGCCCAGCTTTTGGCGCGGGAGGCGGCGGCGCATGGGCTCGGGGCCTTGGATGCCCCAGTCTCCGGTGGCGAGGCCGGGGCCCGCAATGCGGGGCTGTCGATCATGCTGGGCGGAGATGCGGCGGATCTCGCCCGCGCCCTGTCAGTGTTCGAGACACTGGGCAAGAATATCCGCCACATGGGCGGCCCGGGCGCCGGCCAGCACACCAAGATGGCCAATCAGATTGCCATCGCCTCCACCCTCCTGGGTGTGGCCGAAAGCATCGCCTATGCCCGCGCGGCCGGGTTGCAGGGTGGCGCGGTGCTGGAGGCGCTGGGGCCAGGGGCCGCGGGGTCCTTCCAGCTGGCCATGCTGGGGCCGAAGATGATCGCGCAGGATTTCGCCCCGGGCTTCATGTTGAAGCATTTCATCAAGGATCTGGGCATCGCGCTGGCCGAGGCTGAGGGCATGGGCCTGGCCCTGCCCGGCTTGGCGCAGGCCCGGTGCCTGGCCGAGATGGCCGCCGCCACCACCGGCGATGATGCCGGGACCCAGGCCATTATAGCTGCCCTGGCCGTCCCTTAAATCATCATCCGTGCGACCGGCCCGCCCATCCCCTCTCACCGGGCTTGTCGGCACGAAGCCCGGCTTGCGCTTCTCAGGCAGCGCGGCCACGCCCTGCCGCTACCAGCGAAGTGCACGGAGCTGAACGTAATGGAAAACGTCTGGCAGTTCATGCGCGACAACTGGCTGTCCAACCGGGTGTTCA
>NZ_JBBARU010000105.1:0-8926 GCF_040399605.1 Rhodovarius sp.
AGGCCTCCGACAAACCCGGGGCGGTTCAATGAAGCACTCGATGGCGTGTCAGGGGGTGGTGCTCGTAAGAAAACTCAGGCGGTTTCCATGTGATTTACTTGCCTCGAGGCATAGCTCATGTCCGAGACCGACACCGCATTCGCCAAGATCATCGCCAAGGCGTGGCGTGACCCGCCTTCAAGGCGGAACTGATCGCTAACCCGGCCGCCGCGTTGAAGGCTGAAGGCATCAATCTGCCGGCTGGCATGACGGTGAGAGTTGTGGAGAACACTGACAAGCAGTTCCATCTGGTGCTGCCGCCAGTCCCTACCGATGAGCTTTCTGAGGAGGCGCTGGACGGTGTGGCAGGGGGTCGGAGGTATTATTGCCTGCCTTGGGGTCGGCAATAAATCCAGAAGGCATGGCGTGACCCTGCCTTCAAGGCAGCACTGATCGCCAATCCGGCCGCATAGTTTCCAACATAGAACAACCCAAAGGGCATACGATGCCTGAAAAGCAAGAAGCAGGCTCAACCACCGAAGCTCAGCAGGATGTGGCCCAGGCCAAAGCTGACACCACTGCAGCTGACATGAAGGTTCCGCACCAGTTGAGGGAGAAAGTCTCCCTCACTACCAATCTTTTGGATGAATTAGAGATCGATTGGACTCTAGACATACAGCAAAAGCATCCACGTCTGCTCTACGAAGTGAACAGAAAGGGTTTTTTCCAAGTAATTTCAGATTCACCATTTGACATAAGGGCCGCGATGAACATGCGCGGTGAGGTGCTTCGGACAATCAGGAAAGAACTAGGAGAATAATTATCGTTGGTTAGGTCACAGCCAAGGACGCGATGAATGATTGGATGGGGCTGCTCGAACATCAGCGGCGCCAAAGGCTGGGCCATAGGGTAGCCCCAATGTCGGAGTCGGCCCTGCGGGCTGATACGCAACCCAGCACCATGTATGCGGCCGTAGCCCGCGAGCGGCTCAACCATCAGATCCACATCAGGTCGACCAGAATGGTTTGGTTAAGGCTGATGCTTCGCTGGTGCCATAAAATCAACGCGCTATGTGATTATCGCACCTCGCACTGAATATTCTCACCCACCACCAGCACCCTTCGCGGCCAGAATCGCCGCCCTCAGGTCAAACCAGAGCCATGACAACGGCACCACATACCGGCAGGCAGGAGCGCGCGGAGGTGGTTAGCCTGCGCCGCTCACCCCAATCCTTGACCCGAAAGGGCACAAACGCCCGCACGGCTGGCATTGCCTCACGCCGCAGACACGTCTTGCCTCTATTTATGTATATTCAACGCCAAAATCGGCGATGCCCCGCCCGGCTACCTCATGCCCGATCTCTATGCCGGCCCCGTGCTGGGGTTGGTGAACCAGCAACTGGGCAGCACCGGCACTGACGTCATGCTGGGCACCGAGCGGGCGGATTTCATCAATGCCGATGCCAGCGATGATGCCATTGATGGCGGCGCGGGCAATGATGTGCTCGATGGCGGCCTGGGTTCCAACTTCCTCACCGGCGGCGCGGGGCTGGATCGCTTCTTTCTCGATGGCCGGCAAAGCCGCCACCGCCCATACCTGGACCACCATCACCGATTTTGCGCCGGGCGAGCGGCTCACCATCTGGGGCTATAAGCCTGGGGTCAGCATTTTCCTGTGGCAGGCGAGCGATGGGGTCGCGGGATATACCGGGGCGAGCCTGCATTGCGACCTGGACGGCAATGGCTTGATCGACACCTCGGTCACGTTTTCAGCGCTGACCCGTGACCAAGTGCCAAACCAAAGCTATGGCTCCATCGAAGGGCAAGACTACATCTTCTTTGGCTAACCCAAACGCCCTACCCCAACACCATGCAACGAAAAACCCGGAATGGGCGCGACAGGGATCGAACCTGTGGCCCCCGCCATGTCAAGGCGATGCTCTACCGCTGAGCTACGCGCCCGGGCCGTAGGAGTTTCATACCGGTGCGCGGCCTTGGGCGCAACCCCATGCGTGACATGTGGCGCGCGCTATGGCCTTATCGCTGGGCATCATGGATTTGCCTCCCGCACCCCTCGCAACCGCGGCGCCCGAGACAGCCAGGCCGGCTTTCCTGCTGTTGCGCCCGGTCCGTGCGCTCAGCCCGGTGATCTTCGCCTCCGCCCATTCAGGGCGTGATTACCCGGCCGAATTCGTCGCCGCCGCCAGGCTGGATGCGCTGGCGCTGCGCCGCTCGGAGGACAGCTTCGTCGATGAACTCTTCGGCGCCGCCCCCGAGCTTGGCGCGCCGCTGCTCGCCGCCACCTTCCCCCGTGCCTATTGCGATGCCAATCGCGAGGCCTGGGAGCTGGACCCCGCGATGTTCGACAGCCCCCTGCCCGCCTGGGTCAATAGCGCCAGCCCGCGCGTAGGGGCGGGCTTGGGCACCATCGCCCGCGTGGTGGCGGGGGGGGAGGGCATTTATCGCCGCAAGCTGCCCTTTACCGAGGCCGAGTGGCGGGTGCGCCATTGCTGGCAGCCTTATCACGCCGCGCTCTCCGCCCTCATCGCCGAAACACGGGATCAATTCGGCCATTGCCTATTGGTGGATTGCCACTCCATGCCCACCCATCCCGGCCAGCAGGGCCCGCCGCCCGACATGGTGCTGGGCGATGCCCATGGCACGACCTGCGCGCCACGGGCCACAAGGCTGGTGGAAACCACGCTGGCGAGTTTCGGTTATCGTATCCAGCGCAATGATCCTTATGCCGGCGGCTATGTCACCCGCCATTATGGCCGCCCGCGTGAGGGCGTGCATGTGCTGCAGCTGGAGCTGGCACGACCGCTCTATATGGATGAGGCAAGGATTGAACCGCATCTGGGCATGGAACGCCTGCGCGCCGATATCACATGGCTGATCGCAAAGCTGATCACGACAGATTGGGGTTTTTTGGGATAAGATCTTATGGTGTGCGGGCGGATACAAAACCGCCAAAGCTGGGCCGCGCGGGCACCAGCTAGGCGGCACTTCGAAAAGCGCCGCCTAAACCAGTCACTTCAGACGGTCAGCCTCAAACAGGTTTGAGGTTGATCGCCGCTTCCTTGCCGCGTTCCACCGCGACCTCATACTCGATCTTCTGATTCTCTTGCAGGCCCTGGAGCCCGGCCTTCTGCACGGCAGTGATGTGCACAAAGACGTCCTTGCCACCGCTGGGGGGGGTGATAAACCCAAAACCCTTGGTAGCATTGAACCACTTAACTGTCCCGACGGGCATTCGCGTTATCCTCTTCGTCACGCTGGGACTACTGGGCGCAGATTGGGCCGCCAAAGTCAAACAAAGACCGCTGAATAAATAGTGAGCAGACCGCAAGGCCCCCGTCATACAAGCCCGGGATTGCCGCCAAACACTCGGTAAAAGCCTGATTTTGCGGGGCTGGCATGCTGACAAACGATGGCGGGGTGACCGCTCGCCAGGATAGTTTTTTGTCGCCCGACCCGGCCAGCCTCATCTCCCCAACCCGCCGCCCGCCCCAGGCAAGCCGGTCTTGTTTCGATTTATCAATAAATTGGCGCAACCCAAGCGGGGGGCAAAACCCATCCAGCGGCCGGGGCGGCCTGCAGGGAAAGGCGCTCGCCTGGCGCATCCCCCTCCCCGGCAGCCCGCCGCGGCCCCGCGCTGCACGCACAGCAGCCCTGCGGGCACTGGGCCACCTGGCGCTGGCCACCATGGCCATCAGCCGCGCCGATTCGCTCTGCGGCAGGTCGCTGCAGCGTATGGGCCGCACGCCGGCGGGGTCTCTGCCCATACACCCTATTGATGCGCGCCCCGGGGCTGCCTCGCCAGCATTGCCGCAGAAAATTTTTGCCGTCATGGTGAGCGGATGGGTGATGCGCCTTGAAGACAGACGCAGCATCGAATCATGTGTCAGGAACAGTGTTCCCAGCAGGCCGCCATTACCAACAGCACCGCCCATTCCCACCCCGCAACCTCAGGGCCGAACGGCCGGCTGGGGGCCATGCCCCGCGCGCGCGCGCGCGCACCGCTGCGCCTCGGCCTCGCCGGCGGCGGCACCGATGTCTCGCCGTATACGGAGTTGCATGGCGGCGCGGTGATGAACGCCACCATCGACCGCTATATCTACGCCTCCATCACCCTGGCCGATGACAATGCCGTCGAGATCGAGAGCCACGATCTTGACCGCCGGCAGCGCCTGCCCGCCCGCGCCCCCCTGCCCTTTGATGGCATGCTCGACCTGCATAAGGCCGTCTATAATCGCGTCACGCGTGACTTCCTCGGCGGCGAGATGCCGCCCTTGCGAATCTCCACCTTCTCCGAAGCGCCGGCGGGCTCAGGCTTGGGTTCCTCCTCCACCCTCGTCGTCGCCGTGCTGCAGGCGATGACGGAACTTTTTGACCTGCCGCTGGGCGAATACGACCTGGCCCACCTCGCCTATCAAATCGAGCGCGAGGATCTGGCCCTGGCCGGTGGGCGGCAGGACCAATACGCCGCAGCCTTTGGCGGCTTCAATTTCATGGAGTTCTTCGGCAGCGACAACGTCATCGTCAACCCGCTGCGCATCAAGCGCGAGGTGATTGCCGAGCTGGAGGCACAAACCATCCTCTGCTTCACCGGTATCAGCCGCCAAAGCGCCACCATCATCGCCGAGCAGTCGCGCAATGTTGAACAGGGCTCGCGCCGCTCCATCGAGGCGATGCATGCGCTCAAGGAATCCGCGGTGGCCATGAAGCGGGCCCTGCTGAAGGGCGATCTCGACGAGGTGTCGCGCACGCTCGATGCCGGTTGGTCGAGCAAGCGCGATATGGCCAGCGGCATCACCAACCCGCAGATCGAGGATGCGCTGAGGGCAGCACGCGCGGCTGGCGCCACGGCCGGCAAGGTCTCAGGCGCGGGTGGCGGTGGCTTTGTGATGTTCCTCGCCCCGCTTGAGCGCCGCCGCGCGGTGATCACCGCCTTGGCCGAACGCGGCTATAAGACCGAAACGGTGCGCTTTACCGCCGAGGGCGCCACGGCGTGGCGGCTATGAGATGGCATCACTTCGCTTCCATGCCGGGGCCGCCAACCATATGGCGCGCGACAATCGCTATCCACAGGAGACTGCATTGAAACTCATCGATCTGACCCGCGAGATCACCCACAAGATGCAGCGCCTGCCCAACCACCCCAGCATCGAGCTCTATCCCTTCAGCACCCATGACGAGAAGCGCGTGGCCGATGGCTACACCTTCTCCGCCGCCACCATGGTGCTGCACACCGGCGACCATGGCGGCACCCATGTCGATGCCCCCGTGCATTTCGACGAAAAGCCCGGTGCGAAGACCATCGATGAATTGCCGCTGGAGACCTTCTTCACGCAAGCCCTCTGCCTCGACCTCACCCATGTGCCAGACCGCACAGACATCACCATCGCGCATCTGGAAGCGGCGGAAAAAGCGTCCGGCGTCACCATTCAGCCCAAGGATACGGTGCTGCTCTACACCGGCTTCTACAAGCGCGCCGCCGGCACCGAGGGCTATATCACCGACTTCCCGGGCCTGACGAAGGAAAGCGCCACCTGGCTCGGCGCCAAGGGCATCACCGCCTTCACCGTGGAATCTGTCAGCCCCGGCCGCCCGGGCCGCAACAATTTCGAGGTGCATCACGTCTGCCGCGACATGGGCTTCACCCATTACGAGGGGGTGGTGAACCTGGACAAGGTGGTGGGCAAGGGCCGCTTCCGCTTCATCGGCTTCCCGCTTCGCATCAAGGGCGGCACCGGCAGCCCGGTGCGCGCCGTGGCCTGGCTCGACGAATGAGCCCGCTTTGGGCCGCAACTGCCACCGAATTGGGCGCGCTCTACCCCACCCAGGCCACCACGCCGCTTGCGGTGCTGGAGGCGGTGCTGGCGCGCATTGCCGCGGTCAATCCGGGGCTGAACGCCATCATCACCCTCGATGAGCCTGGCGCCCGTGCAGCGGCCGGGGCCTCCACCGCGCGCTGGGCGGCTGGCACGGCGCTCGGCCCGCTCGATGGCGTGCCCATTACGGTGAAGGATAATCTCCATGTCGGCGGCATGCGCGCCACCTGGGGCAGCGCGCTTTATGCCGATTATGTCGCGCCGGAGGATGACCTGCCGGTGGCGCGGCTGCGCGCGCTGGGCGCGGTCATCCTGGGCAAGACCAATACGCCCGAATTGGCGCTCTCCGGCTATACCGACAACCGGGTCTTCGGCGCCACCGGCAATCCATGGGCGCCGGAACTCACCTCCGGGGGCTCCAGCGGCGGCGCGGTCTCGGCCATCGCGGCGGGGCTGGGGGCGCTGGCCATCGCCACCGATTCCGGCGGCTCCATCCGCCGCCCCTCCGGCCTGGCCGGGGTGGCGGGGCTGAAACCCTCGGCCGGGCGGGTGCCCCGGCGCCACGGCTTCCCCACCCTGACCAATGATTTGCAGGTGATCGGCCCCATCGCCCGCACGGTGGCCGATCTCAAGCTGGCATTTGCCGCCATCGCGGCCCCGGTCGCGGCCATGATGGTGCCGCCCCAGCTGCGCATCGGCGTGGTCTCCGCCTATCCCGGCGCGCCGATGGACCCCGCCGTGGCCGCCGCCTTCGCCCAGGCCTGCACCGTGCTGCAAGGGCTCGGCCACCGCTTGGAAGACGTCCCCTGCCCCTGGGATTCGGATGAGGCGGCGGAGATTTTCGCCGCCCTCGCCGCCGGCGGCGCGGCCCGCGCCCTCTCCCCCTTCGCCGATTGGGAGCAGGCCTGCATGCCCAATGTGGCCGCCGCGGTGAAGGCCGGCCTGGCCCGCAGCGCGGTGCAGCATGTCCAGGCGATCGACGCGTTAACCGCCTTCCGCTGGCGGGTGGCGGATGCGCTGGCCGGCTTTGACATCATCGCCACCCCCGCCTCGCCCTCGCGGGCCTGGCCCAAGCGCGAGCCCTTCCCAGTCCAGATCAACGGCCAGGCGACGACAGGCAAGACCGCCTCGGTCTTCTCCACGGCGATCAACTGCGCCGGGCTGGCCGCACTCGTGCTGCCCATGCCGGTGGCGCCGGGGGGGCTGCCGGCTGGGCTGCAATTGGTGGCCGCGCGCATGCCCGAAGAGGCGCTGCTGGATTTGGGCGAGGCCTTTGAGCGGGCCTCGCCATGGCCTCGGCTGGCGCCCGACTGACGCATTTTGCGGCATCGGAAATTGACCCAAAAGGGGATTGGCGAAGAGCTGGCAAAGGATTTTTGTCTCTGCCGGGCGTCGTTGTACCGTCTTTGCATTCAGCGCGACTGCTGGAGCGGCTTGGCCATCTGAACCGCCATTGCGCCGGTGCCTGAGCAGGCGCAGCGGAGCCCATGCTGGGCCTTGGCGGATGCCGGATGGGGCCAATTTGTATTTTTTAGGTGTCTAAATTTACTCTGAAATTTACCGAATTCAATACCCCAATTGTCTTTCATATTTCATTTCATCGAATAAATATCATAAACACGCCCCAAACTTAATTCTTTGGCATTATATATTTTATCGCAAACTCTCGTACATGCCAATATCGTCGATTAAGCTTTGGACTTTATAGCCCTGGAAATTATAGCGCCTGTCGCGCAAAATTCTCTGCAAATTTCACATATATTCGCGTCACAATTTAATTACGTTACGCAAGGATATCGCTGCCCAAACCGCAAATTTATGTCATCAGCAGCGAAGGAATATCACTTCAACATTTGGTGTTTATGGGTCCATGGGCAGTTTTTTTTGCCTTGTCAGTCTGCGCTGTGACGTATAGTAACTCACACACGGCTTCCTGGTTCGGAGTCCCATGCGCGTTCACCCCGGAGACAACTGCATGCTCAACAGGCGCCCTTCCTCAGATGTCTCTGCCGGTTTGGGCACGGCCGCCATCGCTATCAGGCCATCCAACTGAATCCTGAGCCTGCAGCAATCCGACCAAGTTCTTAAACTAAACCACCCATAAGGAACATTTTCATGTCAACAGCAATTGCCCAGCAGCTCGCGCTGGTCTTCCTCGGCCGCAATGTCGACACCCAATGGGCCACCTCCACCGCCTCACTGCTGAACGGCTCACAGCCTTCCGCAGCCCTGCAGGGGGCCTTCTACAACGCCGCCCTGGCAGAAGGCGTCTATCAGACCAGTGACAGCCCCTCGATCTTGGTCAACAAGATCTTCCAGAACATCTTCGGCTTCACCGCCTCGGTCTTCGAGCAGACGGCCTGGGGCAGCCTGATCTCCAATGGCACCATCACGCGCGAAACCGCAGCCTGGACGATCTTCAAGAGCTACCTCGGCGCCACCAATGTGCCTGATGCCTATAAGCTCCCCGCCCAGTCCAAGCTGGTCGCGATGGATGCCTACAGCACCCAGCTCGCCCAGAATGCCGACGCCAATCTGGCGCTCTCCGGCGGTGGCGGCGCCGCCACACTCGCGCGCACCTATGTCACCAATGTGAACAGCCAGGCCACCGCCGCCACCGCGATATCCTCGGCGAACGCCTCGGTCACGGCCCTGGCCAATTCGGCCACCGGCACGGCCTTTACGCTCACTGTCAACACCGACAACTTCACCGGCACATCGGCCAATGACACCTTCTCCGCCGGCACCTCCTCCGGCAATGACACCTGGACCTCAGGCGATAGCCTCAATGGCGGCGCTGGCAATGACACGCTGAGCATCTTCACCTCCTCGCTGACCTCTATCCCCGGCGGTGCAACGGTCAACAATATCGAAACCGTCAATATCAGCGCCAGCGACAACGTTGACTTGAACACCGCGGGCAGCGCCGCTGGCTTCGGTGGCATGACCGCCCTGAACGTCACCGGTTCCGGCACCGTCCAGGTGACCTCTGGCTCGACCGTGGCGCTGAATGTGACCAACACCAATCAGGTGAATGGCGTTCTCCGCGTCAATGGCGGCAATTGAACCGCCCCGGGTTTGTCGGAGGCCTCAACTCTTGAGAGGCTCTACCGA
>NZ_JBBARU010000106.1:0-8922 GCF_040399605.1 Rhodovarius sp.
TGCCGCGCTCGACGCGGCCGGTCACCACCGTGCCGCGGCCGGAGATCGAGAACACATCCTCAACCGGCATCAGAAAAGGACGGTCCAATGCGCGCGCCGGCTGCGGGATGTATTCATCAACCGCCGCCATCAGCGCCAGGATCGCCTGCTCGCCAATCTCGGGGGTCTTGTCTTCCAGGGCGGCCACAGCCGAACCCTTGATCACGGGGATATCGTCGCCGGGGAACTTGTAGGCGCTCAGCAGCTCGCGCACTTCCATTTCCACCAACTCGACCAGATCCGGGTCGGCCAGGTCCATCTTGTTCAGGAACACCACCAGTGCCGGCACACCGACCTGACGGGCAAGCAGGATGTGCTCACGCGTCTGCGGCATCGGGCCGTCAGCGGCCGAGCACACCAGGATCGCGCCGTCCATCTGCGCCGCACCCGTGATCATGTTCTTCACATAGTCAGCGTGGCCGGGGCAATCGACATGGGCGTAGTGCCGGTTCGCGGTCTCGTATTCCACGTGTGCCGTGGAAATCGTAATGCCGCGCGCCTTCTCTTCCGGCGCCTTGTCAATCTGATCATACGCGGTGAACGTCGCACCACCGGTCTTCGCCAGCACCTTAGTGATCGCAGCCGTCAACGACGTCTTGCCATGGTCCACGTGACCAATGGTGCCGATGTTGCAGTGCGGCTTGTTCCGCTCGAATTTCGCCTTGGCCATCTTAGGATTCCGTCAGCTTGATTGGGTTACCAGCGGTAATGGCTAAAGGCTTTATTTGCCTCGGCCATCCGGTGGGTATCTTCGCGTTTCTTCACGGCAGTGCCGCGGTTATTGGCAGCATCCATCAGCTCGGCCGACAGGCGCTCTTCCATCGTGTTCTCGCCACGCTTGCGGGCGCTGTCGATGATCCAGCGGATGGCCAGGGCTTGGCGCCTCTCCGGACGAACCTCAACCGGCACCTGATAGGTGGCACCACCGACGCGGCGCGAACGCACCTCAACCGCCGGCTTCACATTGTCCATCGCCTCATGGAACACCCGCAGCGGGTCACCATTCTGGCCCATACGCTTCTTCAGCGTATCGAGAGCCGCATAAACAATGCCCTCCGCAATGCTCTTCTTACCATCATACATCAGCACGTTCATGAAACGGCTGAGCACGAGATCACCGAATTTCGGGTCGGGCAGAACTTCACGCTTTTCAGCGCTGTGACGACGAGACATATCTTTCCGTTCCCCTTACTTCGGCCGCTTCGCGCCGTAGAGCGACCGGCGCTTGCGGCGCTTCGGCAGGCCCTGCGTATCAAGCACGCCGCGCAGGATGTGGTAGCGCACACCCGGCAAGTCCTTCACGCGGCCGCCGCGGATCAGGACAACCGAGTGTTCCTGCAGGTTATGGCCTTCACCGGGGATGTAGCTCACCACCTCGAAGCCATTGGTCAGGCGCACCTTGGCGACCTTACGAAGCGCCGAGTTCGGCTTCTTCGGTGTCGTGGTGTAGACGCGGGTGCAAACACCGCGCTTCTGCGGGCAGCCTTGCAGGGCAGGAACCGTGTTGCGGCTCTTCTGCGGCTCGCGCCCTTGCGCGATGAGCTGGTTGATCGTCGGCATGACGCCCCTTTGGTCTCCAGAATGCCGAACACCCCGCCCAGCGTGCCTTGGCACACCCTGCGGGGTACTCGACCCGCCCCCGGCCTCAGCCCCCGGTATTGGAGGCGGCGCCGGCAGCGCAGCGATTGATACAAACCCCAGCGCGCCACCCGGAAGTGACGCTCTGGCCAGGGGCGAGTGATTACGCGGCGGGTGGGGATGAGTCAAGCGAGGTGCAGCGGGAATTTAACAAATCAGAGCGATCCGGCGATTCAAGGCCTTCTGCCCCTCACGCCCGCGGGCGAGCCGTGCGGGCAAGCCGGCCCGCCTCCGCCAAGTGCTCCTCCCGCCGCCCCTGTCCACCGGCTACGCAGCCCCGGCTGGCCGCCACAGCGGCTCAAAAAAAACGCCGGCCCCAAGGCCGGCGCTTCACCCACAAAAATAAAAGAATGCGGCCCCGGGGGGAGTTCCCTCCCCCCGTTGCTGTCACTCAGCCGCAGCCGTCTCGTCAGTGATAGCCACCTGCGCCGCCGGCAATTGCCCCTTGTCACGCTGCGCCGCAATCGCGCGCAGCCGGTTCATCACCGCACCCGTGCCGGCTGGGATCAGCCGGCCGACGATGACGTTCTCCTTCAGGCCGAGCAGGTTATCCACCTTACCGGCAGTCGCCGCCTCGGTGAGCACCCGGGTGGTCTCCTGGAAGGAGGCCGCCGAGATAAAGCTGAGCGTTTGCAGCGAGGCCTTGGTGATGCCTTGCAGCACCGGCTCGGCCCGGGCCGACCGCTCCTTGGCGTTGATCCGCTTTTCGTTTTCGATCTCGAATTCGATGCGGTCCACCGTCTCGCCCACCAGATAGGTGGTGTCGCCGCCATCCAGAATCTCAACCTTTTGCAGCATCTGGCGAACGATCACCTCGATGTGCTTGTCGTTGATCTTCACGCCCTGCAGGCGATAGACGTCCTGGATTTCGTTGACGAGGTAATTGGCCAGCGCCTCCACCCCCAACACGCGCAGGATGTCATGCGGCACGCGCGGACCATCGACCAGCGGGTCACCGGCCTTCACATAGTCGCCCTCCTGCACCGAGACGTGCTTGCCCTTGGGCACCAGGTATTCGCGCTCGACCGGTGGCTCGTCGCCCAGCTGGTCGGCCTTCACCACCACGCGGCGCTTGGCCTTGTAATCCTTGCCGAATTCCACTCGGCCATCAATGTCCGAGATGATGGCCGCATCCTTCGGGCGGCGTGCCTCGAAGAGCTCGGCCACACGCGGCAGACCACCGGTGATATCGCGCGTCTTGGAGGATTCGCGCGGCAGGCGGGCCATCACGTCACCGGCGGCGACCTGAACGCCATTCTCCACCGTCAACACCGTATCGGGGTTGAGGAAGTAGATCGCATCGCCACCCGTCGGGCGCTTCAGCAATTCGCCCTTGGCGTCCTTCAGCAGCAGCCGCGGGCGCAGATCGGCACCCTTGGCGGATTGCTTATAGTCCACCACCACCTTGGAGCTGAGGCCGGTGACATCATCGGTCCGCTCGATAACGGTGATGCCCTCGATCAGATCGGCATATTCCACCGTGCCACCACGCTCGGTGATGATGGGCAGGGTGAAGGGGTCCCACTCGGCCAGCTTGGTGCCGCGGGTGACGGTATCGCCCTCGGTCATCAGCATCTTGGCGCCATAGGGCACGCGGAAGCGCGCACGCTCGCGGCCGGCGGCGTCAAAGAGCAGGATTTCGCAGTTTCGGCTCATCACCACCGGCGCGCCGGAACTGTTGGTGACGATATTGAGGTTGATCACCCGCGCCGTCGCATCGGTATTGGCCTCCACGCCGGAGGTTTCGGCCGAACGCTGCGCCGCGCCACCAATGTGGAAGGTGCGCATGGTGAGCTGGGTGCCCGGCTCGCCGATCGACTGCGCGGCGATGACGCCCACCGCCTCGCCCACATTGACGGGCGTGCCGCGTGCGAGGTCACGGCCATAGCAATGGCCGCACACGCCCACCCGCGCATCGCAGGTCAGCACCGAGCGGATGAACACCTCTTCCACACCGGCCTTTTCGACCGCCTCGGCATCGGCTTCTTCCACCAGCGTATTGCGCGCCAGGATCACATCGCCCGAGATCGGGTCGAGAATATCGCGCTGAATGGTGCGGCCGCGGATACGCTCGCTGAGCGAGGAGACCACCTCACCGCCATCCATCACCGCACGCACGGTGATGCCGCGCTCGGTGCCGCAATCATCATTCACGATGATGCAATCCTGCGCCACATCGACCAGGCGGCGCGTCAGATAGCCGGAATTCGCCGTCTTCAGCGCGGTATCGGCCAGGCCCTTGCGGGCGCCGTGGGTGGAGTTGAAATACTCCAGCACGGTCAGGCCTTCCTTGAAGTTCGCGATGATCGGCTGCTCGATGATCTCGCCCGAGGGCTTGGCCATCAGGCCGCGCATGCCGGCGAGCTGGCGCATCTGCGCCGGCGAACCGCGCGCACCGGAATGGCTCATCATCCAGACCGAGTTCGTCACGCGGCCGACCTCCTGGCGGGAGATCTCCTTCATCATGGCGGCCGCCACAGTGTCGGTGCAACGCGACCAGGCGTCCACCACCTTGTTGTAGCGCTCGCCCGCGGTGATCAGCCCGTCGAGATATTGCTGCTCGAACTCCTTCACCTCGCCCTTGGTCTTGGCGATCATCGCCGGCTTTTCTTCCGGGATCATCATATCGTCCTTGCCGAACGAAATGCCCGCCTTGGCCGCCTGCTTGAAGCCAAGGCCCATCAGACGGTCAGCGAAGATCACGCTCTCCTTCTGGCCGCAATGGCGGTAGACGAGGTCGATCACGTCCGAGACCAGCTTCTTGGTCAGGGTGCGGTTGATGATGCTGAAGGGCAGCATCGGGTGGATCGGCAGCAGGGCCGCGATCATCATCCGCCCCGGCGTGGTGACCAGGCGCTCCATGAAGGGGCGGCCTTCGGCATCCACCGTCTTGCGCCGGGTGATGATCTTGGTGTGCACCGTCAGCGCGCCACTTTGCAGCGCCTGCTCGATCTCGCCCATATCGCCGATGCGCGGCGCGGCCGCATCATCGGCGGCGCGGTAATCCGCCGTCTCCAGCGAGAGGTAGTAAATGCCGAGCACGATATCCTGGCTCGGCACGATGATCGGCTTGCCATTCGCCGGGCTGAGGATGTTGTTGGTGGACATCATCAGCACGCGCGCTTCGAGCTGGGCTTCCAGCGAGAGCGGCACGTGGACGGCCATCTGGTCACCGTCGAAATCAGCATTGAAGGCGGTGCAGACCAGCGGGTGAAGCTGAATGGCCTTGCCCTCGACCAGCACGGGCTCGAAGGCCTGAATGCCCAGGCGGTGCAGCGTCGGCGCGCGGTTGAGCATGACAGGGTGTTCGCGGATCACCTCTTCGAGGATGTCCCACACCTCGGGCCGCTCCTTTTCCACCATCCGCTTGGCGGCCTTGATGGTGGTGGCGTGGCCGTATTTTTCCAGCTTCGAATAGATGAAGGGCTTGAACAGCTCCAAGGCCATCTTCTTCGGCAAACCGCACTGGTGCAGCTTCAATTCCGGGCCCACCACGATGACCGAACGGCCGGAATAATCGACGCGCTTGCCCAGCAGGTTCTGCCGGAAACGGCCCTGCTTACCCTTGAGCATGTCGGACAGCGACTTGAGCGGGCGCTTATTGGCACCGGTGATGGCGCGGCCGCGGCGGCCATTGTCGAATAGCGCGTCCACCGATTCCTGCAGCATGCGCTTTTCGTTGCGCACGATGATGTCCGGCGCGCGCAGCTCGATCAGCCGCTTGAGGCGGTTGTTGCGGTTGATGACGCGGCGATACAGGTCGTTCAGATCCGAGGTGGCAAAGCGGCCACCATCGAGCGGCACAAGCGGGCGCAGCTCGGGCGGGATGACCGGCACGACGTCCAGGATCATCCATTCCGGCCGGGCGCGGCTTTCATTGAAGGCGTCGATCAGCTTGAGGCGCTTGACCAGCTTCTTGCGCTTGGCCTCGCTGCTCGTCTCACGCAGATCGGTGCGCAGGCGCACGCTCTCCTTCACCAGATCAATGCCGGCCAGGATCTGCTTCACCGCCTCAGCACCAATGCCGACCGAGAAGGCGTCATCGCCAAACTCGTCGAGCTTGGACTGGTATTGGTCCTCATTGAGCAATTGATGCAGCTTGAGGTCGGTCAGCCCCGGCTCAAGCACCACATAGCTCTCGAAATAGAGAACCTTCTCGAGATCCTTCAGCGTCATATCGACCATGAGGCCCACACGGCTGGGCAGGCTCTTCATGAACCAGATATGCGCGACGGGCGAGGCCAGCTCGATATGGCCCATACGCTCACGCCGCACCTTGGCCAGCGTGACTTCCACGCCGCATTTCTCGCAGACAATGCCGCGGAACTTCATCCGCTTATACTTGCCGCAAAGGCACTCGTAATCCTTGATCGGGCCAAAAATCCGGGCGCAGAACAGCCCGTCCCGCTCCGGCTTGAAGGTGCGGTAGTTGATCGTCTCAGGCTTTTTGATCTCGCCATAGGACCAGGAGCGAATCTGCTCCGGCGAAGCCATGGTGATCTTGATCTGGTCGAAAGTGACGGCCTGGCCGGTTTGGCCCAGGATCTTCATCAGCTCATTCATGCGACCCAATTCTCCATTCTGCACGCCCGGGAGGATGCCCCCCGGGCGGTGAAAGACACGTTTGACGCAAGTCGGGGTGGCGAAATCACTCCGCCGCGTTTTCCAGATCGACGTTCAGGCCCAGGCTCTTCAGTTCCTTCACCAGCACGTTGAAGGATTCCGGGATACCAGCCTCGAAGCTGTCCTGATCGCGCACGATCGCCTCATACACCTTGGTGCGGCCGGAGACGTCATCCGACTTCACCGTCAGCATCTCCTGCAAGGTGTAGGCGGCGCCATAGGCCTCCAGCGCCCAGACCTCCATCTCACCAAAGCGCTGGCCACCGAACTGCGCCTTGCCGCCGAGCGGCTGCTGGGTGACCAGCGAGTAGGGCCCGATGGAGCGCGCGTGGATCTTGTCATCCACCAGGTGGTGCAGCTTGAGCATGTAGATATAGCCCACGGTCACCTTACGCTCGAAGAGCTCACCGGTGCGGCCATCGACAAGTTGCATCTGGCCGGAGGTATCGAGCCCCGCCATGGTCAGCATGCCTTCGATATCGGACATGCGCGCACCATCGAAAACCGGGGTGGCGATGGGGATACCCTTGGAGAGATTGTCCGAAAGTTCGATCAGCTGATCTTCGCTCATCGGCGCGATGTCGCGGCGGAACACCTCTTCGCCGTAAATCTCATGTAGCTTGGCGAGCAGCTCATCCTTCACCGCGGAGGAGCGACGATAATCCTCGACCAGCGCATGCACCTGCTTGCCCAGCGTGGCGCAGGCCCAGCCGAGATGGGTTTCCAGAATCTGGCCCACATTCATCCGCGAGGGCACGCCCAGCGGGTTGAGCACGATATCCACGCTGGTGCCATCCTCGAGGAAGGGCATGTCCTCGATCGGCGTCACGCGGCTGACCACACCCTTATTGCCGTGGCGGCCGGCCATCTTGTCGCCGGGCTGCAGCTTGCGCTTCACCGCGACGAAGACCTTGACCATCTTCATCACGCCAGGGGGCAGTTCATCACCGCGCTGGAGCTTTTCCACCTTGCTGTCGAAGCGCTTTTGCAGCTTTTCGATCGCCGCGTCGAATTCGCGCTTCATGGCCTCGATCTCGGCCATCACCGCGTCATCCTGCACGCCGATCTGGCGCCATGTGGCAGGGGCGAATTGGTTCAGCAGATCATCATCGATGACCGTGCCGGCCTTCACCGCCTTGAAGCCGCCCGATGCCTTGCGGTTCAGCAGCCGCTCGCGCAGGCGGCCGAAGAAGGAGCGCTCCTGGATCTTCTTCTCGTCGTCACGGTCCTTGGCGAGGCGCTCGATCTCGGCGCGGTCAATGGCGCTGGCGCGTTCATCCTTGTCCACGCCACGGCGGTTGAAGACGCGCACATCGACAATCGTGCCGGCCACACCTGGCGGCAGGCGCAGCGAGGTGTCACGCACGTCGGAGGCCTTCTCACCGAAGATGGCGCGCAGGAGCTTTTCCTCCGGCGTCATCGGGCTCTCACCCTTCGGCGTAACCTTACCGACGAGGATATCGCCCGGATTCACCTCGGCGCCGACATAGACAATGCCGGCCTCGTCCAGATTGCGAAGGGCCTCCTCGCCGACATTCGGAATATCGCGAGAAATTTCCTCCTGGCCCAGCTTGGTGTCGCGCGCCATCACTTCGAATTCTTCGATGTGGATGGAGGTAAACACGTCATCGCGCGCGATGCGCTCGCTGATCAGGATCGAATCTTCGAAATTATAGCCATTCCAAGGCATGAAGGCGACGAGCACATTGCGGCCCAGCGCCAATTCGCCCAGCTCGGTCGAGGGGCCATCGGCGATGATCTCGCCCTGGCGCACCGCATCACCCACCTTCACCAGCGGGCGCTGGTTGATGCAGGTGCTCTGGTTGGAGCGCATGAATTTGCGCAGACGGTAGATATCCACGCCGCGCGTCGTGCCGTCATCGCCGGTGGCCCGCACCACGATGCGCGCGCCATCGATCTGGTCCACCACGCCGTCGCGCCGGGCGACGATGGCCGCACCGCTGTCACGCGCCACCGCCGCTTCCATGCCGGTGCCCACGAGAGGCGCATCGGATTTGATCAGCGGCACCGCCTGGCGCTGCATGTTGGAGCCCATCAGCGCGCGGTTGGCGTCGTCATTCTCCAGGAAGGGAATGAGGGCCGCGGCCACCGAGACCAACTGCTTGGGCGAGACGTCAATGGCCGTCACTTCCTCGGGCTTCACCAGCCGGAAGTCACCACCTTGGCGCACGCTCACCAGGTCCGACAGGAACTCACCCGTCGCGGCATCAACATGCGCATCCGCCTGGGCAACCACCAAGCGCTCCTCCTCCATGGCGGAGAGATAGCGCGGCTCGCCGACGATCTTGCCATCCTTCACCAGGCGGTAAGGCGTTTCGATGAAGCCGTATTTATTGACCTTGGCGAAGGTGGCCAGGCTATTGATCAGGCCGATATTCGGCCCTTCCGGCGTTTCGATCGGGCAGATGCGGCCGTAATGGGTGGCGTGCACGTCGCGCACCTCGAAGCCTGCGCGCTCCCGCGTCAGGCCGCCTGGCCCCAACGCCGACAGGCGGCGCTTATGGGTGACCTCCGAAAGCGGATTGGTCTGGTCCATAAACTGGCTGAGCTGCGAGGAGCCGAAGAACTCGCGCACCGCCGCCGCCGCCGGCTTGGCGTTGA
>NZ_JBBARU010000107.1:0-3493 GCF_040399605.1 Rhodovarius sp.
GCCAGCTTGGCCCTCAGGGCTTCCAAGGTCCATCAGGCACCACCGGAGCCACCGGAGCCACCGGAGCCACCGGAGCCACCGGCCAGCTTGGCCCTCAGGGCGTCCAGGGTCCATCAGGCCCCACTGGCCCTACGGGCGCCACAGGCTCGTCTGGATCAACTGGGCCATCAGGCGTCACTGGTCCAACCGGCCGCACTGGCCCTTCAGGTCCTACAGGGCCGCCCGGAAGCACGCCCAGCCTGAACCCCTTCAGCGGGGCAATCAGTCAGTCTGGCACGTCCTTTGCAGTGGACGCCTCAGGCAAGCTCACTGCTTACACCATGTCGCTCACTGGCCCCACCGGCGGGGCCTCCATTGTGACCAATCTTGTGGTCGGCACCGGCACGTCCCTGTCGGCCGAGTCTTCACTGGTGGCCGTTGGAGCGATGCCGGCCGTTGGGGCCACGCCCGGCTGTCACCTGGGCCGCCTTGCACCCGCCGGTGGGTCTGTACTGCGCTTGCTGCAGGCTGACACCACGGCTGCTCCCGCACTGGTGCACTTTGGTTTGGTCAATGACGTGTCGGCGCTGCGGGGTTCCCTGCAATACAACTTCAACACAAATGACGACCTCTTCAAGATCTACACGGACGGGGGCTTGAACTGCATGACCCTGTGTCAGACGGGGTGCGTGATTGGGCCCAACATCTCGATTCCAAATGAAACGGTGCCGGAGAGCTCGCTGATTGTTTCTGGCTACCGACCGTCCACAAATCCTGTCACGGCGGGGGTCCACAGTGGCCTCGTCTTTGGTACGATGGCGTCCCTGGCGCTGGCTGCCACCGCAAAATCGGGCTACTGCAACCTGGACATGACCTACGCCGGCATGACGGCGGCCGCCACCCCAACTCTCAGAGTTCAGGCCAACCACACGCTGAAGACGGCTCAGTTCCTGATGGGGGCCACAGGGACGGTGGAGACCCTGCGCCTCACGCCCACCTACAACGCATCGTTATTGAACCTGGCCATTGGACCCACCGGCTCAGCTCCTTCGGCTGCGCTGCATGTGACTGGCAGCGCCAACTCCACGCTGACCACCGGAATCTGCGCCTACATGGATCCGGTGGCTCCCAACATTGCGTGCATGGCTCTTGTGGCGGGCAACAACAGCTCAAGCAGCCAGCTGGACTTCAAGTACTCGGGGCAGAACACCACAGGGACCACTTCGACCGCCATCAAGGGCCGGATATCGCTGAACCACAACCTTGGAACGATGAACTTCTACAATCAGCAGGGTCAGTTCATGTGCGTGGATGGCGGCGCCACAAGTCAGGTCATGATTGGAGCAACTACAATCGTTGGGACCAATAAGCTTTACGTCAACGGAGGCAGCCAGGTGAACGGTCTCCTCACGGTGACAAACGGCACTTCCCAAGCCGTTGCAGTGACAGGCTCGCTGGCCGTGAATGCTGGCGTTGGACAGGCTCTGGGGTGCACCGGCTACGCCCAGATCATCAACCCGGCCGCTCAGGGGCTCAGCGTGTACGGTTTCACGGTCCTGGACGCCTCGGCCTCCAGCAACACCGCCCTCAACGTGAAGGGGGGCGGCTCCGGGACTGCGCTCGCTGTGCAGGGGGGTAATTTCACCTGTTCCGGCACAAAGACTTTTGACATCAATCATCCCACAAGGGCCGGGTTTCGGTTGAGACACAGGTGCATCGAAAGCCCAAAGGCTAGGCTGCTCTACGAGTACACGGTGGAGGCTCAGGAAGGCCTGAACACCACGCCTCTGCCCACCTGGCTCACCACTCTCAATACAGAGTTTGCCGTCCACTGCAGCCCTTTCCGGCACTTTGACGTGGCCTGGGGAGAAGTGGTGGACGGCAGCCTGCAGATCACAGCCAGTGCAGCCGGCACGTTTCTTGTGCTGCTTCTGGGCACTCGTTCCGACAGAGCGGCTGCAGGAGAGTGGCAAGAGTTTGGGGTCGAGTATCCAGATCCCAACCCACAGTAAATGCTTCCTGCGCCGCACTACCGTCAGGGGACCTACCCACCATATAGCTTCTTTCCAACGTTTGGGCCGCCGGGCGTGGTGCCTGCAGAGTACAAGAAGGGGGTGGAGGATCACCTCTCCGGCATGCTGCAGCGGAAGAAGGCCACCAACGACCTCCTCAGAGCCAGGGCTCGTGAGATGCTCCCGCAGCACGAGGAGGAGGTCTTCCACGACCCCGAAGAGATCGATCCGGACATGCCGCCGCTGGAGGAAGTCCCTGCGGCCATGCCCGACCCTCACAGGCCCGACGGGGGGGACGACGCCGCCCAGCCGGTGGTGGCGCCGGTGGCTAGGACCCCCGCAATCCAGCGAGTGGGCCAGGGCCTGGGGTTGGCCACTGCGGTTGGAGCCCTTGCCGTGGCTCACACGGCCCGCTTGACGTACGGACTTGCTCAAGGCCTCACGTTTGGCGGACTTGGCACGGACAACTGGACGCCCTGGCCTTACATGGACAGGGACCCCCCAGAACCACCAGCGGAGTTCCCACCAGGCCACCCCGGCGCTCCCCCTCCCCCGCACCTGGCGCACGTCACCCCCGAGATTCCTGCAGAGGCCCCTCCCGTCCCGCCGCAAGCTCAACACAACCCTCAGGTGTATACCATCCACGGCTCGAGCTCAGAAGAAAACGAACCAGAAGCGGAGGATGCCCCGCCCCTTGCACGGCCTCGGTCCGGTGGGCGGAGCGGCGGGTCTGGGCGGCCCAGCGGCATGACCTCCGGGAGCTCAGGCAGCTCCTCCTCTCATGGGCCTTACCCAGGGGCGGGCGGGAGCTCTGGGAGCTCGGGGAGCTCCGGGAGACCTCGTCCGTTCCCGTGGCCAATGTAGAAATGGGATCCGGCCTCCTGTTCTGCCTCAGCCGACCAGAAGCCCTGAGGGCCGAGGCCCAGATGCTCCACGCCCTGGCGGACTTCATCGACCCGTCAGACGAAGACTGCCCCCACTGCGGACAGAGCCTCGCCGACGGTGCAGTTCACCCACTCCCCACGGCGTTCGTGCTGGCTCAAGGCCCGCAGCACCAGGGGTTCAAGGCAGCCGGCCTCTTCAAAGACGGCCACCAGCTTGATGTCCCCCCAAGGGTTTGAGCGCCGGTGCTCGCCGAGCCTCCTGTCGACGTCGCACGACCTCCCGATCTTGACCAGTGGGCCGTTGCTCAAAACGTACAGATGGTGGCCGTAGGCGAGTCCTGCCTTGACCATGGTTTGTTCTTAACGCAACAACACCACTCGATCGACGAGTTGTTGCGTTCGACAACCCAATCTTTTTTTCTTGCGACAATTCAAACCAGCCATGACCGCCCTTGACAACGCCTTTGACCTGAGCCGCCTGGTTGTCGGCCCCGCCCACACTGTGGGGAAGAACACCAACAAGGCGGCCCCAATCTGCTATGCGGACGGGAAACTGCCTGCAGTCAATCTCGATGTCATGAGAGTGTGCTTTGAGCCATCTGCGTACAACGACCCCCA
>NZ_JBBARU010000107.1:3593-8888 GCF_040399605.1 Rhodovarius sp.
TCAATCTCGATGTCATGAGAGTGTGCTTTGAGCCATCTGCGTACAACGACCCCCAGGGCTCAAGACAGAACATCGTCTTTCAGCCGCCCGAAGCCGTCCAGGAATCGCTTGCGGCCCTCGATGAGTGGGCGCTGCAGCAAGCCGCCGCAAATTCCCTGCAGTGGTTTGGCAAGGCTCGCTCGGCCGAGAGCCTGGCGGAATCCTACACTCCTTGCAGCAAAAAGACGGATCGTTATCCGGCCTCGTTTCGTGCAAAGATGAATGCAGCTCCCCCGGCCGCCGTCAGAGTGTGGAACAAAGAGAGAGAGTTCTGCGAAATGCCAAGTTCCTTGCAGGGCTGGTTCGTCGCACCCCGGATCGTTTTGAGGTCAGTCTGGTTCATGCCGGGAGGGCAGTTTGGTCTGGTTCTTGAGGTGACCGACCTCCTGCTTTTTGAGCACGAGGCAACAATGAGGGCTCAGGTCGCCTGTCCGTTCTGATGGCGGCATTCTTTTTCGTGCAACAACTAAATGCCATTGAGCGAAGATCAGCAGCGACTGATCAGAGAGTCCTCTGAGGCGGGCGTCCGCCCCAACAGACAGGCGAGCGGGAGGATCTCCCTTCCGTTGGGCGGAAATCGCTACATCATCCTTGGAGACGGCAAAGCCATCACAGAGGCCGGCCAGTTCTGGAAGTCGGTGGCCGGAGAGGGCAGGGGGCTCCACGGTCTCGGGGCGGACGACATCCAGCGGAGCGGCAACCGGGAGTATCTCTATCCCAGAGGCGGGAAGAGGCAACTGCTGCGGACCATTGATGAACGCACCGGCGATTGGAATTACACCAGAGCCGGCACGGCCTACTTCAGCAAGCACGAGTTCTCGGAGTGGGTGGTCCACGTCCCCGTTCGCATCCAGACCTACGGCGAGGGTCACCGACAGCAGGGGAGGATGCGACAGGACTACATCCCATACACCAAGTTCTCGCAGAACATCATGCACTCTCAGCTCGGGACGGAGCAGTCTCGGATTGCGGCCGTCAAGGCCCAAGTCAGGGAGACGCTGGGCATCACGCACGACTCTGACATCATCGGGCAGATGAGCGACGAGTCCTACGCATACGACGACAGCAGGCCGTGGTCCCTGACGGAGATGAGCACCAAGCTGACGGACGGCCGGCTGGTGACTCGGGTGAGCACCCACGGGCAGATGACGACCCGCATCGGGAACGCCACGCAGACCGTCCGGAGCAACTTCAGCTCCATGCCGAGGCACATGAGCCAGATGGACGTCCCGGCGGGGCACCGAGGCCAGGCCAGCTTCCTGCCGTTTCCGGACGACGTCCTGCCCGAGGCCTTCGAGACGCATCCAGACAGGCTGTGCGTGCCCAGGCAGCTGGCCGTCTTGCTGCGCATCAGTTTTGAGTATCTCTGCAGCGACTTCGACCTGCTTTTGGGCGGCTCTGGTTGGAGAGATGTGGGCATCTCCTGCAATCAGATCATGCTGTACCTGAAGGACAAGGGAATCCCCTATCACTGCTGGGCCGACGACAAGCATCACGTGTGGACCCCGGCCGAGGCGCAGGCCGACCGAGTGGCCTGGACCTTTCACGACCGGCGCGTCTTCATGTACAAGTCGGGCCGGGCTCTGGAGAAGCACCGACCTCACGCCGGGGAGAGGGCGGTGCTGAAAGCCGAGCACCAAGGGGAGACGCCGCCTTTCTCTGCCTGGGGGGAATGGCAGGGAGAGCTGGCCCCGGGGCACTTCTACTGCTCCGATTTGAGGAAGGTCCGACAAGAGCTCCTGGAGAGGGGCAAGAATCCAAAAGTGAGCCTCAAGAGCCTGTGCACGTGGGCGGCCTTGAGGTACAGATGCACCATGGCGGCGGAGGGAGTCTCCGGCTGGTGCGTGATCAAGGAGGTGCCGCAAGACTTCGAGCTGATGAAGGCCTGGTGCGAGAAGCTTGGGGTGGAGTACAGAGGCCAGGGGCTGCCGTCCCTCACTCTCGAGGTCTTCCAGCACCTGTTGGGCCCCAAACGCAAGCAGCCCACCTTGGCGGAGAGACGCAGCATCGTGGCCAGGCAAGGCGGGAGGTGCGCCCTCTGCAGCGAGGAGGCTGACCTGGAGATGGACCACGACCCTCCGCTTCGGGAGCTGGTGATTGGCCAGCCCCAGGTCTTCCGGGGCCTCTGCAAGCCGTGCCACCAGGAGGTCTCCGCCTCCCAGGGCAGCAGCGTGAGGCTGGAGAGCCGCTTCAGCCCTCAGGCCTGGAGGGACTACGTGACCACGGCCCGGCCGCCCCCTTTGATCTGGCAGCCCGAGAAGGCGGGATCGGAGGAGGTGAGCTGTGAAGTCGACGTGATTCGGTGCAGGATGCACGCCCTGAAGTACCCGGCGGTCAAGGAGTGGCCCGTTTTCTGCGCCCTGGACAGCTCCAAGCCGCAGGTTGCGGGGGAGCTCTGCGACTTCTCTTTTGTGACCGGGGTGCGAGACCACAGGAAGTCCAGGCTGAGCCTGCTCCCTTGGGTCGGGCAGATGTGGTACGCCCGCCCAGCCGTCGAGTTCATGCTCCACCACGGCATCATCGAGTGGCAACACATCTCCCACGGCTTCCAGGCCACTGGGCGGGTCGCCGTGAACTTCGTCTCGGTCCTTGAGAAGATGGAGGACGCCTGGTGTCCAGAGGCGAGGGCACTGTTCCTGCCCAAGTCCAGCGTCAACCAGATGATCGGCGTCTGGGCCATCAACCCGACCTGCGAGGCCCTCTCTGTTGTGAGCGGCGGACCTGCGGACGGCGAGGGCTCCTGGGCCTCCCAGCTCTTCAGCTACGGGGACTGCACGGTGAACGATTGGATCCACCGGGTCGCTCTGCTGGACAACTCGTCCTGGCGCCCAATCCACGACATCATAATGGCCACGGAACATGCGGCGGTGGCCCACATGAGATACGTGATCGCCCGGCTTGAGGTGCCCTGCGCCTTCCTGGACGTGAAGACGGACGCCCTCAATCTGGAGGTCTCCAGCAAGCACCTGCCGAGGATCAAGAAGGCGGTGGAAGGAGTCCGCTTCCAGGATCTGCACGGCCTGGCCCGGGAGAAGGGCCAGAAGCGGCTGCGGGACGGCAGCAGCCTGTGCCCACGGAAGAGCGATCAGCCGGTCTTCCGGTTCAGGGAGGAGGGGAAGCGACTCAAGGGGGTGTACAGGGAACCGCAGAGGGACGTGGAGCCCCCGGCCACAGACTCCCTGGAGTGGACGGACCTCTCTGAGCCCGAGGCCAGGCAGAGGATCATGGAGGGCAGGTCCATCATGATCGAAGGCCTACCCGGAACGGGCAAGAGCTTCTGGGTGGCCCAGCTCTGCAAGGAGATGGAGGAGGCCGGCCGGGTTGTGGCGGTGATCTCCAAGACTCACGCCCAGGTCGCCAACTTCAACGCCCATTTGGCCCACCACGCCTGCCAGCTCCGGGCCATGACCGCAGATCACTGGGCCAACGCCTTCGTCAAGCGGGGCAGGGCTCCTTATGACTGCGTTGTGGTGGAAGAGGCCTCCATGATCGACTGCCGGCTGTGGAACGAGATCGCCAAGGCCAGCCTGGCGGTGGGGCAGTGGATCCTCATCGCCGACTGGAACCAGTTCGAGCCCATCCAGGACACCTGGTGCGGGGGTCCGATTGGGGCCAAGGCCCAACACTCCCAGCTTCTGCGGGCGCTGAGCCAGGGTCACAGATGGACCCCCACGGTGAACCAGCGGTCCGACCCGGTCCTTTTCGACTTCATCCAGCAAGTGGTGCAGGACCAGGCCGGCCTGGACGAGGCCAGGGCGCAGTTCCCTCTGAGGCCCGGGCCGTGCCGCTACTCGCTGTCAATCAGCCACCGGACTCGGATGAGAGTCAACCGGCAGGCAAACGAGGCGGCCAAGCCCCCGGACGCAGTCAGATACGTGGCCCCGCCGTGCCGGGGCGACAACGCTCCTCAGTCCATGTGGGTCTACGTGGGCCAGGAGCTCATCGGGGCCGGGGGCCGGGCCAAGAAGGGCCTGTTCTACACCGTCACGGCCTGCTCCGCAGAGAAGATCACCGTTGCAGGCCACGGCGAGCCGCTGACCATGACGGCGCCGACGGCCGTGAAGTGCCTGAGATTGAGCCACTGTCTCACGTACGCCAGCTGCCAGGGGCTCTCCCTCGACGGCGTGCGCCTGCTTGACACGAGCTCGGTGCACTTTGGCAAGAAACATCTCTACGTCGGGGCCTCCCGCTGCACCTCCTCGGACACTTTACAGGTCAGCTGATCCGTGGCGGCCTGGGCGAGTTCGAGGCACAGGGCTGGGGGGATGCTGTAGAGCTGAGCCTGGGAGCAGGCGCCTCCGTGCATGGTGCCATCCCTCAGCCTGGTGGGGCCCCGCTGGGCGCTCTCGGGGTGCCGGTTCCCTTCCATGTGGGGGCACCTGAGGGTCCGACTGCAGGGCGGCACCGGGTCCCATTTGGCGCAGTTGGTGGCCACCCAAGTGAGTTTGCGGTAGGGATAGCCATACTTGCAGTAGGACACGATTTTGCAGGGGAGCCCTGCAAACTCCGCCTGCTGCGGCAAAAGGCCCGTGGCGGGGTTCTCCATGAACCAAACAGTGGGTTGGAGCTGGTGGATCAGCTGGAGAGCCCGGCGAGCGATGCGGAGGCCCCCTTCTAGGTCCCTCAGGCGCGTGGTCAGGGCCCTGGAGAACTCCGTGCACGGAGGCGAGGCCCAGATTGCGTCGTAGTGGACCCCTTCTGGGGGCTCAAAGTCCATGATATCTGCACAGATCGTGGGGGTACTTTTGGGGTTCATGTCGACACTGGTGACCTGCCACCCCAGCTCCGCAAAAGCTTTGCCAATGGACCCCGTGCCACTGAAGAGCTCCAGCAAGTGCATTTAGACAGCGGCCGGTTTTGCGGCCACCGCTTGAGCGTCTGTCTGCCGGGCACTCACTCTGGAGGAGTATGTCAAGGGGTATCATCACTCCTTAAATCCAAGGAGTGATGATACCCCTTGCCACTCAGACATCCGCATCACTGCCCTCGTCGGCCTCCATGCGCTCGAGCTCAAGGGCATTTTGGTAGAATTGCCGGAAGTGCGGGAACCTCAGCTCCAGCAGCTCCCAGCTCTCCCCAATCTCTGTATGGGGCTCCAGGTCGACGTGGTTGTCTTGCGGAAATTCGCCGTAGGTCATGAGGTGGTCTCGACTGGGATCCATGGACTGATGCAAGTGAGCGGCAACCAACCTGAACTTGCAGTCCTTGAACCAGTCCGTGACGGGCTGGCCGCCAAGCTGCGAGGCGGCCCGGCAG
>NZ_JBBARU010000108.1:0-8846 GCF_040399605.1 Rhodovarius sp.
TTGAATCAACCCTCCGTCCGCGCCGCAAGCTTTTTAATAGGTCCTGAGCCTAGGAGTTTTAATCTCGCGGCCCCGGGTTCGAGTCCCGACCGGCTCACCATTATACCAATTTGCTCGCCAGACGCGGTTTTTTGGAAAAACCTCAGAACGAACGTCATCCGTTGAAACGGTACCGTTTGATCAGACAAAAACAGCGAAAGGGCATTGCTCTCTCCCGCTCTCCCACAAGGGTCGACATATATGTCCACGATAATTCTACGAAGCTGCAGGAAACTGAGTTTCCTGCTGGGGTGCTCGAGGGGCAAGGCCCCTCGATCTTTCCTTCCCGTCTTTCAGCGGCTGCGATAGGCCCTGTGGCAGGCCCCGCAGGTGGCGCCTGTAGCCTGAAGTGCGGGGGCAAAGCCGGCCGCATCGCCGCTCGCGGCCACGGCGCGCAGGGCGCTCAACTGGGTATTGAGGTTGGTGAGCGCCGTGGCGAAGCCGGCGCTATCGGTGAAGACGGCCGGCAGGGCCCGGGTTTCACCCGCCTGGGTATTGGCCGGGAAACGTTCAACAAAATTGGCGAAGAAGTTCTGCAGGGTCTCGATTCGCGCGATGGCGGGCTGGGTGTCGCCGCGGGCCTGGGCGATGGCGGCCATCGCCTCCATCTGTGCGCCCATGGCCTTGAGCCCCTCACGCCGCTCGCGGATGATCTGCGCCGGGTCGCTGGCTTGGGCAAAACCTGCCGTGGTGGCCGTGGCGAAGGCGATGAGGGCAAGCCCTAAACCGAGCCCCGAACCCAGCATGGTCGATTTTTTCATCACGACATGATCTCCGATTCCGCGAAGGGCCCCGTGCCCAGCCTGGCTGATGGTGCAATCTGCCCGCTGTGAAGCCGCGCGCAAAGCGCAATCGGCGGTGTTTACGCCGCGAACTGCAATATCACCCCCAGCCCGGCTTGCCGCCACCGAGGTGGCGGCGTAAGAAGCGCTCCTGCCTCGGAGTGTAGCTCAGCCTGGTAGAGCACCGTGTTCGGGACGCGGGGGCCGGAGGTTCGAATCCTCTCACTCCGACCAGGCAGCCCCCTCTTTTATTGTCCGGCGCTCCAGTAAATAAGCCTCTTTGCTGGGAAAACCCAGACAATACCCGCGATGGCGAAGTATAGGAATTGCACGGCCCAGTGCAGGGTGAGAACCCAATCGGCCACAATCATCACAAAAATGACATAGGCTGTGAACCCGAGCAGGCCAATCAGCATTGCGGCGAAAGATCGTGACATGGGCTGGTAATTGGCGATTTGTTGATGCGGCGCAAGGGCTGGGCAAAGCCTGTCGGTTTAGCTTGCATCGATAGCGTAATGATCCTAGGCTCCCTTCCACAGGCAAGGATCGGTCTGGCCTTGAGGCCGCACCATCCACCAGGCCAGCCGGCACGCGCATGACGCAGTCCGCAGCAGGGCCCGGTTACCGGTCTGTCCCACCCGCCGGTGGGGTGCCACGGCACAAACCGGCCCGAGTCAGTCAACACCATAAGCATGTCCGGCACCCAAAGCTGGAGACGAGATGAGAGTGAACCCGCAGCCGTGAATGACCTTCCCGAAAGCCGCAGCGCCCGCCCCGAGATGGACCTCAAGGCCCATATCAGGGGAATCGCGGATTTCCCGAAGCCTGGCATCCTGTTCTACGATATCTCGACCTTGCTGGCGCATGGCCCTGCCTGGCAGGAAGCGATGAACCGGATGGGTGACATGGTGGCGGCGCGCAAGCCTGATGTCCTGGCCGGCATCGAGTCGCGGGGGTTTCTGCTCGCAGCCCCCCTCGCTCTCCATCTGGGCATTGGCTTCATCATGCTGCGAAAGCCGCGCAAATTGCCCGGCGCGGTGCTTGGTCTCTCCTACGCCCTCGAATATGGCGAGGACCGGATCGAAATGCAGGCCGACGCGGTCCAACCCGGTCAGCGCGTGATCCTGCTCGACGACCTCCTGGCAACAGGTGGAACAATGGCAGCGGGAATCTCCTTGCTGCAGCAGGCCGGCGCCGATGTGGTGGGCAGCGCCGCTCTCATAGAACTCACCTTCCTTGGCGGCAGGAGCCGCATTCATGTCCCATTCGACGCCCTTCTTGCCTATGACGATTAAGGCGCTGGCCGTGTCGGCCGCGCCGATCGATCTGATCCGCGATGCTGGCGGCAACGCCTTTCTGCGCGGCGCGCTCAAATCGGTCTCCGCGGCCGGGTTTGACGGCGCGCCCGCGCTCGCCATCGCCTCCGCCCCCACCGGAATCGTCATCACCGATCCCAACCTGCCCGATTGCCCGATCGTCTTCTGCAACCCTGCCTTCCTCAAGATCACCGGCTATCCGGCGGAAGAGGTTCTGGGCCGCAATTGCCGCTTCCTGCAGGGGCCAGGGACGGATAGCGCATCGACCCATCTGCTGCGCCGCGCAGTGGCGGAGAAGCGCGCCATCACGGTCGAACTGGTCAATTACCGGCGTGACCGCAAGCGGTTCATCAATGAGCTACGCACCTCCCCGGTGTTTGACGCCGATGGCCACCTCGTGGCCTTTGTGGGCATCCAGCATGACGTGACCGCGCGCGTGCGCGCCGAGCGTGAGGCGGTGAAGGCGCGCCACGCCGCCGAACGTGCCAATCAGGAAAAGAGCGATTTCCTGGCCTTCATGAGCCATGAGATTCGCACGCCTTTGCATGGTGTGATGGGCACCCTCTCACTGCTGCTCGATACCAGCCTTGATGCCGAGCAACGCGCCTATGCCGAAACCTCGCGCCGCTGCGGCCAGACCCTGCTCGGCACCGTCAATGAATTGCTCGATCTCAGCCGCATCGAGGCCGGCAAGCTGAAAATCGGTGCCGAACCCTTCACCCTGGCCGATCCGGTGAAGGAGGTGCTCGACCTCGTCGCCCCCGCCGCGGCCGAGAAGGGGCTGAGCGTCTCGGCAAGCCTGGACCACCATCTGCCCGCCCGCGCGGTGGGCGACCCGGTCCGGCTGCAGCAGGTTCTGCTCAATCTGGTGGATAATGCGGTCAAGTTCACCTCCCGCGGGTCGGTCGAAATCCGCATGGCGGCGCTGCCCGATGGCCGGCTGGGTGTGGCGGTGACCGATACCGGGGTGGGCATCCCGCCCAAGCTGCGCGCCCGCCTCTTCACCCGATTCGCCCAGGCTGAGGGGCCGCCGCTGCGCAGCCAGGGCGGCACCGGCCTCGGGCTTGCCATCTGCAAGCGTCTGGTCTCGCTGATGGGCGGGCAGATCGCGGTGGATAGCACCCCAGGCAAGGGCAGCACCTTCTTCTTTGACCTGCCGCTGCTTCCGGTGCCCGCTTCCGGCGCCCCGCCATCGCGCCTGCTGCCCGCGCCCGATGCCATTCTGCCGCCGGTGCCGCTCGCCAATGGCCGTATTCTGCTGGCCGAGGATGGCAAGGTGAACCAGTTGGTCGCCGCCGCCATCCTTCGCAAGGCCGGCTATACGGTGGAACTGGCGCGCGATGGGGCCGAAGCCGTGGCCGCCGCCGAATCCTCGGAATTTGATCTGGTGCTGATGGATGTGCGCCTGCCGGTGCTGGATGGCCTCGCTGCCACCGCCGCCATCCGGCAATTGCCGGGCATGCATGGAAGGGTGCCGATCATCGCCATGACGGCCTCCGCCATGCCAGGTGATGCCGAAATCTGCATCACCGCTGGCATGGATGGCTATCTGGCCAAGCCGTTGGACAGGCTGCAAATGCTGGCCGCGGTGGAGGATGTGCTCAATGCCCGCCCGCGCCGCCCACGCGCCGCCATCCCCATTCCCGAACCGGGGGTTGTGGCACCGCTGCTGGACCGTGAGACGCTGGAAGAGCTGCGTGCCGCCGTCGGCCCCGGCCGCCTGCCGCGGTTGATCCAGGTCTTTGCAGAGGAGACCCGGGCGCGCCTCGCCCGCATTATCGTCGGCAATGATGTGCAACTCATCGAGGATGAGGCGCATACCCTCAAGGCGGCGGCTGGCACCTTCGGCGCCCTGGCGCTGCGTGATGCGGCCGCCAAGCTGGAAATGGCCTGCCGCAAAGCCGATGCCCAGGGGCGGCTGGCCAGCCTGGCGATGCTGCCGATGCTGGTGGACCGCACGCTGACCAGCTTTCCTGTCCAGCCGGCCTCACGCATACGGTGAGGTCGGCCGGGCCGCGCTGAGGCGTGCCGCGCTCAGGCGTGGCCGACGGGGCCCATGAGATCGGTATTCGTCGCGCGGATAATGGCGGCGAAGAGCCGCAATGCCTCAGGGCCGCCACGATCATGCAAGGTGCCGGCCTCCATCTCCAGGCCGATCATTTCCGCCTGATCGGCCAGCGTGGCGGCAGCGCGTATCATGGCCTCACGCGCCAGAACCAGTTGCATCTCATCGCTCAGCCGGTGCCAGACCGGCGGTTCGGCCCGCCCGGCGCCGGTCGGGGCACGGCCCTTGGCACGGCCCTTGGCATGGCCCGAGGCCTTCTTGCTCCGCCCAGGGGAGGTCTTGATGGACTGCATGGCAAATTTTGCTCCATGCGCCCTCCTGGCGATTGTAATTGGCGCAACCCACGCCCGGCCGCAATCATGAACGCAAGAGCTTAACGAAACGTCAAACTCACCTCGCCCAAATCACTATAGACGACGCGCACGCTGCACGGCCCATCAAGCCAGATCGGCGGCGTGACCGAGCCGAGCCACACCACCTGGCCCGCCTTCAACCCACCAAACACCTCAGCCGCGCCAGAGCCGGCAAGCCAGGCCAGCGCATTCATCGGGTGGCCCAACAGGTCGCGGCCAAAGCCGCCGCCGCGCGATTGGCCATCGACAAACAGCTCGCCCCGTACCGCGCCCAGATCAATGCCGCGCCAATCCTTCACCCCAGCCCCCAGAACGCCGGAGGCATGAAAGACCTGGTCGGCAATCAAGGTCGGCGTGCCCAGCTCCACCAGATCGCCATAGCGCTTCTCCACGATCTCAATGGCGCACATCACCTCCGCCACCGCCTCACCGGCGCGTTCGGCGGTGCAGGGGCCGGGGGGCAGGTCAGCACCCAGGCGCACCGCCACCTCGCATTCCACGCCCACGCCAATAAAATCCGCAAACGGCACCGACAGGCCCGAGGCATTGAGCGAGGTCTTCGGCACGAAACCGGCGGCGGGGCCGGAAAGGCCGAGATATTCCTGCATCTGCCGCGTGGTGGCGCCGATCTTGAAGCCGCCCGGCGGCACCGCCCCCAGCATATCGGCCAATTCGCGCTGCACCGCATAGGCGGCCGGCGCATCGGCCGGCGCCGCCGCGCCGAGCGGTGCCAGCACCCGCCGCGCCTGGCGTGCTTCCAAAATCATCTTCGCTGCGTTCATCACATCCTCCCGAGTTCATACAGTGCCACCGCCGCGGCGGCCGAGACATTGAGGCTTTCCATCCGATCGCTGATCGGCAGCCGGGCCAGTTCATCACAGCCCTCGCGCGTGAGGCGGCGCATGCCCTCGCCCTCGGCACCCAGCACCAGAGCCACGCGGCGGCCGGCCAAACCGGCCTGGGCGAGGGTGGTGGGGGCGGTGCCATCCAGCCCCACCACCCAGCAATCATGCTTTTTCAACTCGTCGAGTGCGCGGGCCAGATTGACCACGCGGATCACCGGCACCAGCTCCAGCGCGCCCGACGCAGCCCGGGCCAGGGCGCCGGTCTCGGGCGGGGCATGGCGGTCCTGCATCACCACGGCCGAGGCGCCGAAGGCCGCCGCCGAGCGCAGGATGGCGCCGACATTGCGCGGGTCCGTCACCTGGTCCAGCACTAGAATGGGGCCAGGGCCGGCATCGATGGCGTCGTGAATATCCAATGGCTCCAGCGCCTCGACCAGCAGGGCCGCACCCTGATGCACCGAATCCTCCGGCAGGAAGGCAGCGAAATGCGCCCGCTCGGCCAATTCAGGCTGAATGCGCCAGGGCGGCGGCAACCGGGCGGAAATCTCCTTATGCGCATCCGAGGTCAGCAGCAGGCGGCGCAGCCGGCGGGCGGGATTGGCCAGGGCGGCCGCCACGCTGTGCAGCCCATGCAGCCAGAGCATGCCCCCCGGCGTGGCTTCTGCCGGCGGGCCGCGGCGTGCCTCACCGGCCGGAGGGCGTTCGGTGTTGCGGGAAAAGCCACGGCCTTGCGGCGATGGTGGGCGAGGGGGACGGCGCATGCGCGCATCAAGCGCATGGCAGGCGGTGCTGGCAAGCACCCGCGCGCTGGGGCAGTCTTGCTTCCATGGAAACGCCCCTGGAAAACACCCTTCGCGCGGCCTTGGCCCTGCCCGGCTGGGCCGCGCATCTCGCCGGTGTGAGGGCCGATGCGCCGCTGGCCAGCCTGCCGGTGCTGCGCAAGGCCGATTTGCCCGCCATGCAGGCCACTTCGCCGCCCTTTGCCGGCCTCGCACCCAGCACCGGCCGCGCCCGGCTCTTCGTCTCGCCCGGGCCCATCTTCGAGGGGGTGGGTGATGGGCCGGACCCCTGGCGCTTCGCCCCTGCCCTGGCCGCCGCCGGCATCGCGGCGGGTGATGTGGTGCTGAACACCTTTGGCTATCACCTCACCCCGGGCGGCTTCATTTTCGACAGCGCGGCCCGCGCCCTGGGTTGCGCGGTCATCCCCGCCGGGCCTGGCAATACCGCGCAGACCCTGGAGGCGATCCGCGCCTATCGCCCCGCCGCCTATACCGGCACGCCGGATTTCCTCAAGATTGTGCTCGAAGCCGCCGATGCCGCGGGCATCGATGCCGGCTGCATCACCCGCGCCGTGGTCACCGGTGCGGCCTTTCCGCCTTCCTTGCGCGAATGGGTGGCCGGGCGGGGCATCAGCGCGGTGGAGGCCTATGGTACCGCCGAGCTCGGCCTCATCGCCCATACCGTGCCGGGCGAGGCCGGCATGCGCCTCGCTGAGGGCATCATCTTGGAGATCGTGCGCCCCGGCACCGGCGATAACCTGCCCGAGGGCGAGATTGGCGAGGTGCTGGTCACCATCCCCGACCCTTCCCACCCCATCATTCGTTTCTCGCCCGGCGATATGTCGGCCCTGCTGCCCGGCGGGCGTGCGATTCGCGGCTGGCTCGGCCGGGCGGATCAGACCGCCAAGATGCGCGGCATGTTCATCCGCCCCGAGCAGATCGCCGCCATAGGCCGCGCCTTCCCCGCCCTGGGCCGGCTGCGGCTGCGCATCACCCGCCAGGATGAACAGGATGTGATGGAATTGCTGGCCGAGGGCGAGGGCGAGGCTGCCGCCCTGGTCGAGGCGCTGCGCGCCGCCACCGGCCTGCGCGGCACCGCCCGCTTCGTGCCCCAGGGCTCGTTGCCCACCGATGGTCGGGTTATCGACGATGCCAGGTGAAGCGGGCTAACCTATGCGTCGGAGACGTTCATGACCCATATAATCCCCCGGCGCCTGCTGCTCGGCAGCGCGCTTGCCACCCCCATGCTGGCCCAGGCCGCCTGGCCCGAGCGCCCGGTGCGCCTCATCGTGCCCTTCGGCGGCGGTGGGCAGACCGATATCGTCAGCCGCGTCATGGCCGATGCGCTGCAATCCCGCCTGGGCCAGCCGGTGCTGGCCGATAACCGCCCCGGCGGCAATGGCTCGACCGCGGCCGAGGCGGTGATGCGCGCCGCCCCCGATGGCTACACCATCCTCATCGCCGGTATCGGTACCAATTCAGGGCTGAATGCGCTGCTTTATCGCGGCATCACCTATGAGGCGGAGCGGGATTTCATCCCGGTTGGCTGTTTCTGCACCACGGCGAATATGCTGCTGGTGCACAACTCCATCCCCGGCGCGGATTTTTCCCAGGTGGTGGCCTGGATCAAGGCGAATCCGGGCCGCTTCACCTATGCCTCGGCCAGCGTGGGCGCCATCACCCATCTGGTGATGGAGGATATTGGCGCCCGCCTCGGCCTTGATATGCTGCATGTGCCCTATCGCCAAAGCACCCAGGCGATGACGGACCTGCTCTCTGGCCGCATCCATGCCCGCGCGCTGGGCCTGCCCGAGGGCGAGGCGGTGCGCGGCGCCCCCACCGTGCGGCCGGTGGCACTCACCACCCCCACCCGCCGCCCCGAATGGCCCGGCGTGCCGGCGGTGGCCGAGACCATCCCCGGCTTTGAGGCCAATGCCTATTTTGGCCTCGCCGCCCCAGCCCGCACCCCGCCCGAGGCCATCTCCCGCCTCAATGCCGCGATGAATGACGCGCTGGGCGATGAGCGCGTGCGCGCCGCCTTCGCCCGGGTGGGCGCCGATGCAGCGCCGCCCAATACGCCCGAGGAATTCCGCATCCGCGCTGCCGCGGATGGTCAACGCTGGGGCGGATTGATCCGTCGCCTGAACCTGGTGGCCGAGTGATGAGCGAGACCCTTTCCCCCGAATTGCAATCCTGGGTGGGCCGCCGCCGCGTCACCGAGGAGGATGTGGGCCTGGGCGCCACCCGCCGAATCGCCAGCATGCTCGACCTTGACCCAGGCCATTTCCGCATGGGCGATGCGCTGCCTGGCCATTGGTTTTCCATGTATTGCGCCGAGACCGGCCGCCAATCCGACCTCGGCCCCGATGGCCACCCCAATCCCGGCGTCTTTCTGCCGCCCATCGGCCTGCCGCGCCGGATGGGGGCGGGGCGGCGCGTCACCATCCATGCGCCGCTGCGCATTGGTGACATGGTGGAGAAAACCGTCGAGGTGGCGGCCATCCTGCCCAAGCAGGCCCGCACCGGCTTCATCACCGTGCTGACCATGCGCCACACCCTGCGCCGCGGCGCGGAATTGCTGGCGGTGGAGGAATTTGATGCCGTCTATCGCGAGGCGGTGAAGCCGGGCAAGAAAAGTGCCGTGAACGCCCCGATCATGGCCCCCAC
>NZ_JBBARU010000109.1:0-8397 GCF_040399605.1 Rhodovarius sp.
AGCCCCGCGTCGGGGAATCCCCTTTCTGAGTCACGGCTTCAGGGATTGGGTATTACTCGGCGGGCTGGGGCGTAGCCCCGTCAAACCCAGTGCGCGGCGCGACCTCGGCATTTATGCGTTGGGGCGCCACGCGTGGCACGGAACGCCGTTCCGCATCGAGACGTGCGATCAGCATGAGCACGCGCTCGGCGCTGCCCAGAAGTGCTAGAACCGCACCGCGCTCCGCCTGCTTCAACCCGCCATTCAGGCGAAGACAGCGGGTGCGCAGGTCCAGCAACATCTCATCGCGCGGCGCATCGCGAGGCTCACCAGCCGGCGCATTGGGCAGTAGTTGTGCCAATGACCGCGTGACATGGTCGAGCATTTCATCCACCAGCGCGCGAGAGTCCGGCGAAAAGGTCTCCCGCTTGATGCGGCGGCCGATCTGCCAAAGCTGCTCCTCAACCGCACCGGCAAAATCCACTTCCTCGATCAGGCTCGCGACTAGATCCTGTTCGGCTGGAGGTGCGTCTGGAAGGAAGAGGCGCGAGGCATAGCTGCGCGTATCGCGGCCCAACTGGTCCAGCGCCGCGTGATGTTCCTCCAGCTTAGATGGCGTCCCCATCTCGCCGCGTGCCGAGGCCAGATGCAGCGATGCCCCCTCAAGATAGCGCTGCAACTCTTGGCCGAGGGCGGGCACAGCCTGCTGCATATCGCCCAGCTGTTCCGCCTTGAGATATTTCGGAATGGAGTAGTCCTCGCCCTCGTCAACGCCGCCGATTCGGTTCAGCACACGCTCGAAAGTTCCCACGAAGGGGAATAGCAGAGCCGTGTTGAAGATGTTGAAGAAGATCGAGTAGATGCCAACCGCGACTGGCACCAGCGGATAAGTCTCCCGCCCGTCCAGAATCACCGGGGCGGAAGGGTCGCCAATGAAGTTCATCATGATCCAACGCAACGCATCCATGGCGACGAAGAAGAGTGGGATCGTCACCAACACGCCGAGCACGTTGAAGCCGATATGCGCATAGGCCGCGCGCTTGGCATTCTTCGAGAGGTTCAACGACGCCATCCAGGAGGTGATGGTCGTGCCAAGGTCAGCGCCAAGCGAGAAGGCCACCGCTGTCTGCCAGTCGAGAATGCCGGCCGAGCCAAGCCCCATCACGATGCCGATGGTGGCGGAGGAGCTGTGGATCAGCGCGGTGATCACCGCGGCGGTGAAAACACAGCCCAGCAGACCCGTGAAGCTGTTGGCGTTCACCGTGCGGATCGCGTCCATGACTTCGGGCATCGCGCGCAGCGGGCGAAGGCCACCGGTCATCAGGTTGAGCCCATAGAAGATCAGCGCGAAGCCCATCAGCGAGAGCGCGATATTCTTCCATTTATCCGACTTGGCGAATATATAGACCAGCGCGAAAACGCCCCCGAAGAAAAGGCCGAGCGGGCCGAGCGGCAGGGCGATCAACCCATTGCCGAGCGTTGTGCCGATATTGGCACCCATGATCACGCTGATTGCCGGTTTCAGCGCGATGACCCCGGCATTCACCAGGCCGACGGTCATCACCGTCATCGCCGTGGAGGATTGCAGCACACCGGTGATGAGCGTGCCTGCGATCACACCCTTCACTGGCGTCCCGGCAAAGCGGCCGAGCGCGTCACGCATCTTGTTAACCGATAGGTTCTGGATGCCATTCGCCATGAACTCGAGGCCAAGCATAAAAAGACCAAGTCCGCCGATCACCGGCACTAGGACTTGCGTGAATATATCAATCTGCATAGGTCTTAACTCTCCAATCTCTCAAGGTCAGCGCGCGTTGGTGCGCCAGTATTTTTGAACGTTACGCACAATGTCTTCCGGCAAAGGCACGAAGCCGAGGGGCAGGGCCTCGGGGCCCATTTCGGTCAGTGCCACGTCGAAGAACTGCAGGACATGACGCGTACGCCGTGAGGCGGCCGGGCGGCGGCGCATCAACGCGTAGACTGTTACCGCGATAGGGTAGGCGTCTGGACCGCTCGGCTCTGCGCCCGCTTCGAAGAAGTGCGAAGCCTCATCCCATTGGCGTGTCACCAGAGCCTGGGAGATATTCTCCTGCGTCGGCGCAACGAAACGGCCCGCGGCATTCTGCAGCAGAGCGACCTGCAGGCCCTGGCGATTTGCCAAGCCGACCTCTACGAAGCCGATGGCGTTGGGTGTGGCGAGAACGCGATCGACGAGCCGGCGCGTGCCGCGCGCGCTGGACCCCACCGGCCAGATGACCGACTGGTTGACACCGACCTGCATGCGCCAGTCCGGACTGGACGCGGCAAGGTAGCGCGCGAAGTTGAATGTGGTGCCTGAGGCGTCCTCGCGCTGAAAGACAGCAATCGGCGCGTCAGGCAGGGTCAGCTCGGGGTTGAGGCTCCTGATCGCTGGGTGGGACCAGTTTCGGATCTCTCCCAGGTAGATCCGGGCCAGGGTCGCGCCATCCATGCGCAGCCGCTGATTGGCGCCCAACCCGCGCAGCGAGGTGACGACCGCCACACCGCCGCTGACCAAAGGAAACTGGATCAAGCCGAGCCGGGCCAAGTCGGCCGGTGAAGTAGCCACGTCCGAGAGGCCGAAATCCACCGTGCCCTGCGCGACCGCCATCAGCCCGCCCAGCGAGCCCGTCGGCTCATAATCGAGCCCCCCGTCCACTGAGCCTACCTGCCCGCCCTCACCAGGCAGGCTGGTATAAAGCATACCCCAGCGCATGATGATGGGCTGCGCAAAGCTAGATCCGGCCCCAATGAGTTCTTGCGCGGCGGCAGAGCGCGGCAAAAATAAAGAAACAGCGGTAAGCATCGCCACCGCCCCAGCGTTACGGCGTTTTAACATACCAACTCCATCAAAGTTGAAAAACAATTTCCACGTTTAGTCAACAAAAACAAATGATAATTTAATGAAGAGCCGGGATGCTTCGGCATGATCCACGGTCCTAAAATTTGCGTGGCGGCGGTTGCAGGTCTGCTGCTGGCCGCGAAGCCCGTTCTGGGGTGGGCTGCCGACCAAGTTTACTGGGCCGCGTAAACCCTTGGGCGATGATGAGGCAATGGGCCAGGCCAGCACGATCTCTATCAATTTGCGAAGACTGCGGTTCATGAGCGGGCTGCGCGGGCGAAACAGCCAGTTACATGATCTAGGTCATGGGTCTGGTCTCACCAAGGAACTGCCTGCGTATCGGTAGGGCTCTGCCTGTGCGGCTTCGAGGGGCCAATTCGGGCGCTGCGGGCGGCCTCCTAAAAAGCCCTGCTCCGGGCCGCTCCGAGGCCGCCATCCGCCAATTGCATGCCTGGAAAAACAGTCATGAAACCGTCGCCTTCTGCCGCGTGCGTTACGTTTTGTTTTGGGTTAAAACGCACTGATAGCGATTATTGGTCCGTATGGCCGTGGATGGGCTGCGCCAGGGATCAAGAGCCGGCGAGGTAAGTCGTGTGGCAGTTTTTCAGACCCGTCTCTTGGGTCCTGATTGCGTTCTTGCCATCCCTTGGCCTGGCGCAATCCACCGCCAAACCCAATGCCACACAGCAGGGCTTGGCCCGGATTGATGCGCTCGAAGAGCATGTAGCCCAGCTGAATTTAGCCCTGCAAAGGGTGCAGACCCAGCCGCCAGAGCACTTTCTGCTGGCCGCACTCAATCTGCAGTCCACCCTGCAAACGAGCCGTCCCTACCCGCGCGAGTGGCAAGCCCTGCGCGACGCGGCTCCCCCGGGCGGGCTGCCCACCCGTTTTGCCGAGGTTTTGGCCAGCCATGCAGTGCGGGGCCTGGCCACTGCTATAGAGTTGCGCGAGAGTTTCTTGGTGCTCGCACCCATCCTGGGGGCGCAGGTCCGGGCTGACCAGAGCTGGTTGGATCGGGGCCGCGAATGGCTGACACACCTCATAGCGGCTGTCGGTCTGGCGGAAGCGCCGCCTCCCAGCCCCGCTCAGGCTACCATTGCCAATGTCTCGCGCCTGCTGGCCCGCGGCCAGATCGCGGCGGCATTGGCCGATTTGGAAACCCTCGATGACCGCCTGCAACCCGTCATTACCGGCTGGCTAGCCCAGGCACGCGCCAGGGTCGCAGCCGAACAGGCGGTGTTGGAGACCATCCTATCGGCCTTCGCCGCGCGCGCTGCCCCCCCCCTGAGATGAGCACTTTCCCCCCCTGCCCCGGAGCCTTAGCATGATTGCATTTCTTCCAGCTTTGCTGGCCACCGCGCTGCTGTTGGCACCTCTCGTCGCCAAGGCGCAGGGGGGCTCGGCGCTTCGGGACCGGCTGCATGTCGTCTCCTCCGGTTCCTCCCGTGCTGTCAGCGAGGCGCTGGTCGAAGCCTTCACCCATCGTTATTCCAACGTGCTGCCACCCAGACTGGAGATCACTGGCTCCGCTGCGGCGCTTGAGCAGTTCTGTGCTGGGGTGGGAGTGGATACCCCCGACCTCGCCATCACCAGCCGGCGTATTACCCGCACCATGGCCGATACCTGCGCTGCCAATGGGGTGACCGATATCGTGGAGGTGGAACTCGGGCTGGGTGCGTTGGTGATCGCCATGCGCTCTGGCGAGGGCATGCCAAACCTGACCAGTTGGCAAATCTACGCGGCGCTCGCCGCCGAATACGCGGCCGTGAATGGATTCCGCCCCAATACCCTGAGCACATGGTCACAAATGTCGATGAACCTGCCGGCCTTGCCGATCCGAGCGGTGATCCCCGATCAGCGGTCAGGCACGCGCGCCTTGTTAAACGATTTAATCCTGGAGGGTGGCTGCCGCTACGTGAAGGCGGTGCGGATGATTTTCAGTGCGGCCTCTCGTGTTCCAAAGTGCATAACGCTCCGTGACGATGGCCGAATTCGCCAAGTGGCCAGTGCGGCCGTGCCCGGCGCCCTTATGGAGAGCCCCGCCGGCACCATCGGCGTTATTTCCTACGCACAATTGCTGGAAAGCGGCGGCAATCTCGTTCCGGTCGCGCTGAATGGCGTGCTGCCCACCGCCGCCTCAATCGCCAATGACGATTATGACGTGGTGCGGACCATTTATCTCTACGCCAAGCGCCAGCATTCGCGGAGCGCGCAAGGCGTGGGCGTGGTGCGCGGCATCCGCGACTTCACCGCCGATGCGGTCTCGGAAGCGGCAGGGGGGCCGGGAGGCCTGCTGAGCCAGCATGGGTTAGTGCCGCTTGCCCCCGTCGCGCGCGCGCAGCAGCGCGAGATCGCCGCGCGTCAGACACTTTTGAACCGTTGAAGGCAGCCCCCTAATGACCCACCGTTTCATTCTCGCCGCCCTGCTCGTCTTTGCCTTAATGTCACCTCTTGGCAGCCTCGCGCGGGCGCAGAATGCCGCACCCTCGGTGCAGGTGCCATTGCAGGATCTACCGGTGATCGAGTCTCGCACCGAGCAGTTGCTCCGCTGGTTCTCAGACCTGAAGGATTCGGTGGGCCTGGGCCGCAGGGCACTCTCCATTGCGCGCAGCCATGGCGACAATGCGCGCACTGATGATTTCAACTGGCTGATGGGAATTGCCGGCTTCAGGATGAAGAACATCGAGAGCACGCTGGGGCTTTTGCCGGGCCTGACGCTGGAGTTCGGGCAAGCGCGCGAACTCTCCGAAGCTGATAGGGAATATCTCGACCGCGCGCTGCGACGTCATGCCAGGCGCCAGCCCGGCCCCCTCTCGGCCCTCCAGCGGATCATCATTTCGGGTATTCTGGAGGCTAATGAAATCCAAGGCTTCAACGTCGAGAAACTGACGGTGACCCTGCTACCCCTCCCTTATGTGAAGTTCACTATCGCACCCTCCGATGCGCCGCGTGGCCCCGAGGCCTCGCGCGTGCTGATGGCCATTGATCGGCTGAATCAGCGCCTGCAATAATGCGTCAATCCGCCGAGCGCGAAAGGTATAGAAGTGGCTCGGGAAATTCGGACAGATTGATAACTGGCTTTCCTGCCTCACGGCGGCGATGTTGCCGCATATCAGGAGCGAGCGTGACGAAGCGAACACGCCGGACACACAGCCCCGGCTTCAAGGCAAAGGGTGGCTTGGCAGCCATCAAAGGCGAGAAGACATCGGCCGAACTGACCTAAATGTTTGAGGTACATCCTGCCCAGATTGTCGCCTGGAAAGCGCAGTTGCAGGTAGGCGCTGCTGGGGTTTTCGGCGCTGGCGCTGCAGCCACTGAGAGCGCGCCTATGGTCGATCTGAAGCGGCTGGATGCGAAGATTGGGGAGCAAACGCTGGAGAAGGATTTTTGTCCGGCGCGCTCAACAAAGCCGGCCTGCTGAGCGCAAAGCGACGATCGACCGCGGCAATGTCCTGCCCATAACGCGGCAGGCTGCGCTGCTGCCGCTGAGCCGCAGCAGCGTTTATTTCCTGCCCCGTCCCGTGCCGCCGGCGCGGTTGGCGATCAAGCGAGCATCGTCTCGGCGGTGCAGCCAATCTTGGCCGCGATCGAGGTAATCGCCGCCCATCCTGACAGGTGACCAGCCTGGTGCTGCTGCACCAGGCGAACCGCTCGCTCGCGAACTTCCGGCGAAAACCGCCGCTGTGTGGAGTCTGTCATCGGTAGAGCCTCTCAGGGGTTGAGGCCTCCGACAAACCAGAGGCGGTTCGTGGGCCAAGTCGCCATCCTGCGCCAACCGGAAGGGCTGACGCAGGATGATATTGGCCTTATACCGCAGGTCTACGGCGGGTTGGCGCGGACTGACGGCTGGGCGCGGCCGCTTCCGAGCGCTCCAGAAATTCCTCGAGCAGTTGGCCCAGGTCGCGTGACATCAGCCCGATCCGGGCCTGAAGCGGCTCAATCAGAAGTTGAAGTTTCTCCAGGTCGTCGGTGCTCATTGCGGCATGTTCCAGAATGATCGCCGGCGGTTCCGATGTGGCGTCGTGATCGGGGATAAGCCCATCGGCGCGCCAAGACGCGATGATCATCTCTCGCGGGGTATGGTCGCCAGGATTGATGCGCGCATTCAGGTAGCGCCAGACGCGCATGCCGAAATGTGTCGAGCGCTCGGGCGCGCGCCAGAGCTCTTCCAATATATTCTGCCGCAGCCGCAGCTCGCCGGTGGCGTCGACACCCAGCTGCGACACGCTCAGCGCCCCACCGGCACCACCGGCCACCATGCCGGCGACGGTGGGGATTGTGGCATTTGTGAAGAAACTCAGGCCGCCAGTCACCACCGCTGCGCCGGCACCGATGGCGATACCGGCCGCCGTGAGACGATTATTGGTAATGGTATTACGATTATTTAATTCATCTTGCAATTTGATGATCCGTGCAAGTTGGCATTCCAGAGATGCCGTCATGGCTTGTATTTCCAGAGCAGCCCGTTCAGTGCTTATCGCCATATGTATGCCGGCATGAGAATTGAACGCGGACGTGCCGTTGCGGCCTGTGGTGTCGACCGAGGCCATAAGCGGGGCTGCGGCGCCGATTACATCCGCGATATGCACCGCCTGTGCCGAAAAACCCGCTGCCAAAAGGCCGGCGCTCTGTGCGGGTGTCGCCACCGGCAGAGGCGTGCGGCGCGGCGGGACTTGGCTTAGGCAGATCGCATCACCAACGACGATGTCGCTGCGATCGTTAGCGCAGGCATTAAGCGCCAAGGCGGTAATTGAAACAAGCAAAATGCGTGGACTGATGCAGATGCCGCGAGTGAGTATATTTGGCAATATCATGAAATCCTCTGACTGAGCACAGGTTCAATTAGACATGGGCGCCGCAAACCGCAACCGATTGTGATCTATTTTAGGACCGTTTTTCTGCGTTATACCAATGTCGCCAAGAAGTGGCTCGGGAAATTCGGACAGATCGATAACTGGCTTTCCTGCCTGACGGCGGCGATGTTGCCGCATATCAGGAGCGAGCATGACGAAGCGAACACGCCGGACACACAGCCCCGGCTTCAAGGCAAAGGGGGGCTTGGCAGCCATCAAAGGCGAGAAGGCATCGGCCGAACTGACCTAAATGTTTGAGGTACATCCTGCCCAGATTGTCGCCTGGAAAGCGCAGTTGCAGGTAGGCGCTGCTGGGGTTTTCGGCGCTGGCGCTGCAGCCACTGAGAGCGCGCCTATGGTCGATCTGAAGCGGCTGGATGCGAAGATTGGGGAGCAAACGCTGGAGAAGGATTTTTGTCCGGCGCGCTCAACAAAGCCGGCCTGCTGAGCGCAAAGCGACGATCGACCGCGGCAATGTCCTGCCCATAACGCGGCAGGCTGCGCTGCTGCCGCTGAGCCGCAGCAGCGTTTATTTCCTGCCCCGTCCCGTGCCGCCGGCGCGGTTGGCGATCAAGCGAGCATCGTCTCGGCGGTGCAGCCAATCTTGGCCGCGATCGAGGTAATCGCCGCCCATCCTGACAGGTGACCAGCCTGGTGCTGCTGCACCAGGCGAACCGCTCGCTCGCGAACTTCCGGCGAAAACCG
>NZ_JBBARU010000110.1:0-8159 GCF_040399605.1 Rhodovarius sp.
GCCGCGCCAAGGTGGAGCGGGTGGGGAGTGATGTGACGCTGGTGGGCTTCTCTATCAGTGTCAGCCTGGCCATGCAGGCGGCGGAAAAGCTGGCCGAGATGGGGATTTCGGCCGAGGTGATCAATCTGCGCTCGCTGCGCCCGCTTGATACCGAGACGATTGTGAATTCGGTGAAGAAGACCAATCGTCTGGTGACGGTGGAAGAGGGCTGGCCCTTTGCCGGTATTGGCGCCGAGGTGGTGATGCAGATTGTCGAGCACGCTTTCGACCATCTGGATGCGCCGCCGGTGCGGGTGCATGGCGCCGATGTGCCCATGCCCTATGCCGCCAATCTGGAAAAACTGGCATTGCCGCAGGCTGATCACGTGGTCGATGCGGCCAAACGCGTGCTGTACCGGTAAGGGGGCTGGTAGAAACATGGCCACGAATATCCTGATGCCCGCGCTCTCGCCCACCATGACCGAGGGCACGCTGGCGCGCTGGCTGAAGAATGAGGGCGACACCGTGCGCGCCGGTGACATCATCGCCGAGATCGAGACCGACAAGGCCACGATGGAGGTTGAGGCGGTGGATGAGGGTGTGCTGGACAAGATCCTGGTGCCGGGCGGGACGGCGGGCGTGAAGGTCAATGAGGTGATTGCGGTGCTGGTGGAGAAGGGCGAGGTGTTTTCGGGCGCTGCTGCCGCCCCGGCATCGGCTTCGGCTTCGGCACCGGCCGCTGTGCCGGCTGCGGCGGTGGTTGCGGCTGCGGCTGTGGTTGCTCCCGCTGCCCAGGGTGAGCGCGCCTTTGCCTCGCCGCTGGCGCGGCGCATGGCGCAGCAGGCGGGGCTGGATGTGACGAAGATTGCCGGCTCTGGCCCGCAGGGGCGGGTGGTGAAGGCCGATATCGAGGCGGCGATGAACCGGCCGGCTGTCTCGGCCCCGGTTGCCGTGGCCGCGGCGCCGGTTGCCGTGGCCGCGCCCGTTGCGGCGCCCAAGCCTGTGGCCGTGGCGGCACCGCTGGCCGGCACCACGGCGGTGCCCAATAGCAGCATGCGCAAAATCATTGCCAAGCGGCTGTCGGAGAGCAAAGCGACCATCCCGCATTTCTATGTGGCGATGGATATTGAGCTGGATGCGCTGCTGGATTTGCGGGCCAAGCTCAATGCGCGGGCGCCCAAGGATGGGCCGGGCGCCTATAAGCTCTCGGTCAATGATCTGATCATCAAGGCGGCGGCGGTGACGCTGCGCCGGGTGCCGGGGGTGGCGGCGAGTTGGACTGAGGATGCGATCCTGCGATTCAATGATATCGACATCTCGGTGGCGGTGGCGATCCCCGATGGGCTGATCACGCCGATTGTGAGGAATGCCGATACCAAGGGCTTGGCGGCCATTTCCAATGAGATGAAGGATTTGGGTGCCCGGGCCAAGGCTGGAAAGCTGAAGCCGGAGGAATTCCAGGGGGGCGGCTTCTCCATCTCCAATATGGGGATGTATGGGGTCAGCCACTTCGCCGCGATTATCAACCCGCCGCAGGCTGGTATTTTGGCGGTGGGTGCGGGCACCCAGCGGCCGGTGGTGAAGGGTGGCGCGCTTGCCATCGCAACCGTGATGACCTGCCAGTTGAGCGTGGATCACCGCGTCATTGATGGCTCGCTGGCGGCGGAATGGATGGCGGCGTTCAAGGCCATTGTGGAGGATCCGCTGAGCTTGATGCTGTGAGCCTGGTTCTGCGCGATGCCGCGCCTGGGGATGTGCCGCTGGTCGCGCATTTCGTGCGCGAATTGGCGGCTTATGAGAAGCTGGAGCATCTGGCCGTCGGCACGGATGCGGCGTTCCATGAACTGCTCTTTGGCAGCCCGGTGCGGGCGCATGCGCTGATTGCGGAATGGGATGGCGCGGCGGTGGGGTTTGCGCTGTGGTATTTTGCCGTCTCCACCTTCACGGCCAGCACAAAGCTTTATGTTGAGGATGTGTTTGTGGCGCCTGAGGCGCGCAATCGAGGCATTGGCAGGGCTATTTTTGCTGATCTGGCGCGTCGGGCCTTGGGTGCCGGCTCCTCGGGTATGGAATGGTCGGTGCTGGATTGGAACGCGCCTTCCATTGCTTTCTACCGCTCCATCGGCGCCAAGCCGCATGCGGGCTGGACCACGCAACGACTGAGCGGTGAGGCGCTGCGCGCGCTTGCCGAGTAGGGGAGCAAGAGACATGGCCGCGGAAGCATTCGACCTGGTGGTGGTGGGCGGTGGCCCGGGCGGCTATGTGGCGGCGATTCGCGCCAGCCAGCTCAAGATGAAGGTGGCGCTGGTGGAGCGCGAGAATTTGGGCGGCATTTGCCTCAATTGGGGCTGCATTCCGACCAAGGCCCTGCTGCGGGCGTCTGAGATCAATCATTTGCTGCATGATCTCGATGCCTATGGCTTTGCCGCTGATAATATCCGCTTTGACTTTCAGAAGGTGGTGAAGCGCTCGCGCGGGGTGGCGGCGCAGCTTTCGGGCGGCGTGAAGCACCTGATGAAGAAGAACCGGGTGAGCGTGTTCGATGGTCATGCCGCGCTGGCGGGGCCGGGAAAGCTGAATGTGACCAAGGATGGCAAGCCGGTGGCGGAGCTGGCGGCGCCGCATATCATTCTGGCCACTGGCGCGCGGGCGCGGGTGATTCCGGGGATGGAGCCGGATGGCAAGCTGATCTGGTCTTATCGGGAGGCGATGGTGCCGGCGGCGATGCCGAAATCGCTGATTGTTGTGGGCTCGGGCGCCATTGGCAGCGAATTTGCCTCCTTCTACCAGAATATGGGCGCGAAGGTGACGCTGGTGGAGGTGATGGACCGCATCTTGCCGGTGGAGGATGCGGAGATTTCCGCCTTTGTCCAAAAAGCCTTTGCCAAGCAGGGCATGGCGATCATGACCGGCGCGCGGGTGCAGGGTGTGCGCAAGGGTGCCGATAGCGTGACCGCGGTGATTGAGGCCAATGGTAAGGTGCAGGAGATCACCGCTGAGAGGCTGATTTCCGCCGTGGGCATTGTCGGCAATGTTGAGAATATTGGTCTTGAAGGCACCAAGATTGTAGTGGATCGCACCCATGTGGTGACGGATGCGATGGGGCGCACCGGTGAGCCGGGCATTTATGCCATTGGTGACCTCACCGGCGCGCCCTGGCTGGCGCATAAGGCGAGCCATGAGGCGACGATCTGCGTCGAAAGCATCGCCGGGCTGCACCCGCATGGCATGGATGTGCTGAATATTCCCGGCTGCACCTATTGCCGCCCGCAGGTCGCCTCGGTGGGGCTGACCGAGGCTGCGGCCAAAGCCCGGGGCCATACGGTGAAAATCGGCCGCTTCCCCTTCATCGGCAATGGCAAGGCGATTGCGATGGGTGAGCCTGAGGGTTTGGTGAAGACCGTGTTTGATGCGCAGACCGGCGAATTGCTCGGCGCGCACATGGTGGGGCCGGAGGTGACGGAAATGATCCAGGGCTACACCATCGCCCGCACCTTGGAATCGACCGAGGCGGAGTTGATGCACACCGTCTTCCCCCACCCCACGGTGAGCGAGACGATGCATGAGGCCGTGCTCGATGCCTATGGCCGGGTGATACACATGTGAGGGCCGCGCCCATGCGCCTTGCCCCAACCGCCATCCTGTTTGATTGGGACAATACCCTGGCCAATGGCTGGGCGGCCATTCAGGCCGGGCTGAATGCCGCGTTTCGTGAATTTGGCCTGCCGGAATGGTCGATGGAGCAGGTGCTGGCCAATACCCGCCACTCGATGGCCGAGAGCTTTCCGGCGATTTTTGGTGAGCAATGGCATCGGGCGCGCGATGTGTTTTATGTCGCCGTGCGGGAACAGCATCTGCAGGTGCTGCGGCCGATGCCGGGCACAGCGCCGATGCTGCAATTGGCGATGACCATCGCGCCCTTGGCCATTGTTTCGAACAAGCAGGGGCCGATGCTGCGCGATGAGGTGGCGCATTTGCGCTGGGATGGGTTTTTCCGGGCTGCGGTGGGGGCGGGCGATGCCTCGGCCGATAAGCCCAGCGCTGCGCCACTGCACATGGCCTTGCGCGCCTGCGCGGTACCGGCGGGGCCTGAGGCCTGGTATATTGGCGATACCGCACTCGATATGCAGGCCGCCCGTGCCGCGGGGATGACGGCCGTGCTCCTGGGTGATGCATCGCATGATGGTGGCATCGCTGCCTGCAACCCGGACATGCAATTTGCGGATGCGGCGGCGCTCGCAGCGCATCTCGTTACGCTAGACAAGCGATCCCATATGACCAATGCTTGATCCACTTGGTTGAGCAGGTTTTCGCCATGCATGCGCAGGGCGGAAGGGCAAGCCAGGGGCGGCCGTTATGGCCGTTCCGGGCCACAAAAAATGAGAGGAGGTCGCAATGGCCGCCGAAAAATCGCAGAATGTCCAGGATGTATTCCTGAATCATGTCCGCAAATCCAAGACCCCGGTGACGGTGTTCTTGATCAATGGCGTCAAGCTGCAGGGCATCATCACCTGGTTCGATAACTTTTCCGTGTTGTTGCGCCGCGATGGGCATACCCAGTTGATCTATAAGCACGCCATCAGCACAGTGATGCCCGGCGCGCCGATCATGCTGTTCGATGGCGCGGCCGCCGCCGCTGCCACCAGCGGTGAGGGTGCGGCCCCCGCGCCCGCGTCCGCGCCGCGCCGTGAAACCACTTTGAGCATCACCCCGAGGGAACCGAGTCCTGCCAGCACCGAATGACACCCAGGCGGCGCCGACGCGCGCCGCCGTGATCCTGCCCTATGAGCGGCACCAGCGTTCCTCCGTGCTGGAATTCTCCCCGCCGGGCTCGGTGCGGGTGGCGGAGGCGCGGCTGGCGGAGGCTGTGGGGCTTACTGCCTCTATTGGCGTCACCATCGTCCATACCGGCATTCATCCGCTGCGTGAGCGCCGGCCCTCCACCCTGATGGGTGAGGGCCAGGTGGCGTCGGTGAAGCAGGCGCTGGCCGAGCAGGAGGTGGAGCTTTGCGTGGTCGATGCTGCCCTCACCCCGGTGCAGCAGCGCAATCTGGAGCGCGCCTGGGGCGTGAAGGTGATTGACCGCACTGGGTTGATTTTGGAGATTTTCGGCGAGCGGGCGCGCACCAAGGAGGGCACGCTGCAGGTTGATCTGGCGCATCTCTCCTATCAGCGCTCGCGGCTTGTGCGCTCCTGGACCCATTTGGAGCGGCAGCGTGGCGGTGCGGGGTTTCTCGGCGGCCCGGGTGAAAGCCAGATGGAGATCGACCGCCGGCTGATCGATGACCGCATCGTGAAGCTGAAAAAGGAATTGGAGCAGGTCCGGCGCACCCGTGGCCTGCATCGGCGCGCGCGTGAGCGGGTGCCTTATCCGGTGGTGGCGCTGGTGGGCTATACCAATGCCGGCAAATCGACGCTGTTCAATGCGCTGACCGGGGCTGGGGTTTATGCCCAGGACCAGTTGTTTGCGACGCTCGACCCGACGATGCGGCAAATTCGCCTGCCATCGGGGCGCACCGCTATCCTCTCCGATACGGTGGGGTTCATCTCGGAATTGCCGACGCAACTGGTGGAGGCGTTTCGCGCCACGCTGGAGGAGGTGGCCGCGGCCGATATCATTCTGCATGTGCGTGACGCTGCCCACCCCGATACCCAGGCCCAGCGCGCCGATGTGCTGCATGTGCTGACCGACATGGCCGAGGGTGCGGAGGCGGCGCTGGATGAGAATTGGCAGGCTCGGGTGATTGAGGTGCTGAACAAGGCCGATCTGCTGCCTGAGGGGCAGCTTTCCGGCATGGCGGTCTCCGCCCTCAATGGCGATGGCTTGGAGGCGCTGCTGGCGGCGGTGGATGGCCGCCTGGGCGCGGGCGAGCAGGAGAGCCTGCATCGCATTGATGCGGGGGATGGCGCGCGGATTGCCTGGCTGCACCGCCATGCGGAGGTGCTGGAGACGACGGCCGAGGATGATGTGCTGGTGCTGAGGGTGCGGATGTCGGCCACCGCGCATGCCCGCTTTGCGCAATTGCCGCCGATGGATGAGGCGGGGCCGATTTCGGCCAATGACCCGTGAGGCTTGATCATCGCGCGCTGGCCGATGTGGCAGCGCTGCTGCGCCAGGCTTGCGCGGCTGAGATCATGCCGCGGTTTCGCAATCTTGGCTCGGGAGCGATTCGGGAGAAAAGCTCGGCGCTGGATCTCGTCACCGATGCGGATGAGGCGGCGGAGCGGCATATCACGGCGGGGTTGCAGGCGCGCTTTCCTGGCTGCCTGGTGGTGGGGGAGGAGGCGAGTGCGGCCGATCCTGGCCTGCCCGGGCGGATGGGTGATGCGGATCTTGCCTTTGTGGTGGATCCGGTGGATGGCACTGCCAATTTCGCCGCCGGCCTGCCGCTATTTGGCGTGATGGCGGCGGCGGTGGTCCGCGGCGAGGTGGCGGCGAGTTGGATTTTGGATCCGATGAGCGGCGATATGGCCATGGCACTGCGCGGTGAGGGTGCCTTCTCAGAGGATGCGGCGGGTGGCCGGGCGGGGATGGCTGTGGCGCCCTCGCTGCCATTATCGGCGATGCTGGGGGCAGTCTCCTTCGGCTATATGGACAAGCCGCGCCAGGGGCGGGTGCTGCCGGCGCTGGCGGGCTTGGCGGGGCTGCAGAATTTGCGCTGTGCGGCGCATGAATACCGCATGGCGGCCTCGGGCGGGTTGCATCTGCTGGTCTATAACCGGCTGCTGCCTTGGGATCATGCACCTGGCTGGCTGCTGCATCGTGAGGCGGGGGGGTATTCCGCCCGCTTTGATGGCAGCGCCTATTCGCCGCTGGACAGCGCAGGGGGCCTGGTGGTGGCGCCTGATCGCCCCGCCTGGGAGGCGGCGATGGCGGGTTTGCGCATCGCTGGTTGAAACCTGCGGGCTGGGCTGCGCGTTGGGGGTGCATCAGGAGCAACCTCACATGGCATCATTGTATTTTTCCGCCCGCCGAAGGCTTATTGCGCTGGGGGCGGGCCTTGGCACTGCAGCGGTGCTGGGCAGCCGCCCGGCCCTCGCCGCTGCCAGCCGCGCCGAGATCGACCGTGATGTGCAGGCCGCCATCACCCATTTGCGTGGCATGGAGAATGCAGCGCCATTGTTCCAGCATGCCCATGCGGTGCTGGTCTTTCCGCATATCATCGCTGGCGGCTTGATCGTGGGCGGGCAGTTTGGTGAGGGGGCGCTGATGCGTGGCGCCACCGCCCAGGCCTATTACAATATTGTCGGCGCCAGCCTGGGATTGCTGGCGGGGGTGCAATCCTCGGGGCTTGCCATGTTCTTCATGAACGAGGCCTCGCTGGTGGCGCTGATGCATGCCGATGGCTGGGAGATCGGCTCGGGGCCTGCGGTGACCTTTCTCGACCGTGGGGTGCAGGCGAATGTGACCTCGAGCACGCTGCGTGAGCCGGTCTATGCCATCAGTTTCAGCCAGCAGGGGCTGATGGCGGCGCTGGCGTTGAATGGCACCAAGATCACCCGCATCACCCCGCCCTGATGGCGGCTTGCCCGGTGCGGCTGGCCGGGCGAGACTTGCTTTAGGCGCGGCCAATAGCGCCTGGAGGACGCTATCATGGACATCACCCGCCGCGCTGGCTTTGCCGCCGCCTTGCTGGCCACCCCCGCCTTGGCCCAGGGCTGGCCGGAGCGGCCCATTCGCATCATCGTGGCCTTTCCCGCCGGCAGCGTGACGGACACGCTGTTCCGCAATCTGACCGAGGCGCTGTCGCGCGAACTGGGCCAGCCGGTCTTCGTCGAGAACCGCGCCGGCGGTAACGGCGTGGTGGGCAGCATTGCCGCGCGCGGTGCGGGCAATGATGGCCATACCTGGCTGGTGCTGAGCGTGACCAATGGCGCGCTGAATCCCTACACCGTGCGCAACTTGGCCTATCACCCGTTGCAGGATTTCGACCAGATCGGCCTGGTGGCCGAGGCGCCCTATATGTTGGTGGCGCCCCCCGATGGCGCGCGCAATCTGGCCGAGTTGCTGGAGCGGGCGCGGGCGCGGCCCAATGCGTTGACCTTCAGCCATGGCAATTCCTCCTCGCTCATCGCCTCGGCCATGTTGAACCGGATGGCTGGGGTGGAGATGACGGCGGTGCCCTATCGCGGCGGGCCGGAGGCGCTCACCGATGTGATTGCCGGGCGGATCGACAGCA
>NZ_JBBARU010000111.1:0-8107 GCF_040399605.1 Rhodovarius sp.
TTTCCAAAATCGTAAGCGCGCCATGCCCGAAGTCCTCGCCAATACCCCGCCACCCGCCCTGGTTGCGGCCATGACTGGAGCCGAGCAGGCCCTGCTCCGCGCCGCCGCCACCGGCGCCCAATCCATGGTCGAATTCGGCTGCGGGGGCAGCACTGCCATTCTCCTTGCGGCCGGCCATCGCCTGCTCTCGGTCGATTCCGATACCACCTGGCTCGCCCGCGTGGCGGTGGAGCAGGAAGCAGCCATCGAAGCGGGCCGCCTGCTGCAGCACCATGCCGATATCGGCCCGCTGAGCGATTGGGGCTGGCCGCTGCACCCGCCCAGCGCGTTGCAAGGTCAGGATTATTGGCACGCGCCATGGGCGGGCATGCCCAGCGCCGATCTCGTTCTGGTCGATGGCCGCTTTCGCATCGCCTGTGCCCTCGCCGCCCATGGCCGCCTCACGCCCTGTGGCGTGCTGGCCATCCATGATTACTGGAACCGCCGCGCCTATCAGCAGGGATTGGACGATTTCTTCGAGACCATCGGCGCCGCCGGCACCATGGCGCTGCTCAAGCCACGCTTGGTGGAGGCCGCCGCCCTCGCCCAGGCGCTCGAACGCCACGCGGCGGACCCGCGCTGAGCCGTGCCGCCCTCACCCATCGGCAGCAGCCGGATGGCGGCGAAACACCACTGAGAGGTTATTCGCCGGCATCTCAATCACCTCGGGCGGGCCAAACCCGGCCGCCACCCCCGCCGCCGCCGCCGTCTCCAAATCCCGAATGCCCCAGGCGGCGTCGCGCTCGCGCAGGCTTGCATCGAATTCCGCATTGCTCTCCACCATCGCCCCCGCCACCCGATAGGGGCCGTAGAGATACAGCAGCCCTCCGGGCGGAAGGCAGGAAGCCGCCCCGCGCAGCAGCCCCTCCGTGGCCGCCCAGGGCGCGATATGGATCATGTTGATGCACAGCACCGCCTGGGCTGCCATCACCGGCCAGGGTGCCGCGGCGTCGAGTGCCAAGGCCGGGCGCATATTCCCCTGGCCCTGGCCCCAGGCATCGGTGCTGGCCCGGGCTTCGGGATGGGGGTCGCTGGGCTGGATGGTCAGGCCGGGGAAGGCCCGGGCGATGGCCAGCGCATGCTCGCCACTGCCGCTGGCCACCTCCAGCACCAGCCCCTGTTGCGGCAGAATGCGCCGCAGCACGGCCAGGATGGGGTCGCGGTTGCGGGCGACGGCGGGGGCCTCGCGGCGTGGGTCTTCCATGCCATGCTGGTAGCCTGGCTGGGGCGCAGCGCGCCAGGGCAGGCTCGCTTTCACCCAGCGGCTTTCCTGGGCTAATGAATCACGCCATTGCCCCTGGGAGTTCGCGCATGATCCGAGAGGTTTCCGCACAAGCCGCCGAGGCCGGGCTGGCCGAATTGGCCGATATTCTGGTCGATGCCGTCGCCCATGGCGCCTCGGTCAATTTCCTGGCCGGGCTTTCCGTCCATGAGGCCGAACTCTTCTGGGCCGGCCAACTCCCCGGGCTCAGGGCCGGAAGCACCAGGCTCTTCGTGGCCGAACAGGCCGGAGAATGGCTGGGCACCGTCCTGCTCTTCATGGCGCATCAGCCCAATGCGCCGCACCGCGCCGAGATCGGCAAGATGCTGGTGCGCTCCACCGCCCGCCGCCGCGGCCTCGGCCGCGCCCTGCTCGCCACCGCCGAGGCAGCCGCCCTCGCCGCCGGCCGCAACCTTTTATTGCTCGACACCGAAACCGGCAGCGCGGGTGACCGGCTCTACCGCGCCGCCGGCTGGGTGGAATATGGCCGGGTGCCCGGCCACGCCCTGCGCCCGGATGGCGAACCGGCCGAAACAACCATGTTCTACAAGCGCCTCGATGCTGGCATAACGCCCGCATGATCCTCGTCACCGGCGGCGCCGGCTTCATTGGCAGCAATATCGTGGCGGCACTCAATGAGGCCCGCCGCGGCCCCGTGGTGGTCAGTGACCTGCTGCGCCAGGGCAACAAATGGCAAAACCTGCGCAAGCGCCAAATCGCCGATATCGTCCCGCCCGAGGAACTCGCCGCCTGGCTGCCCGGCAAACCCCTTGAAGCGGTGATCCATCTGGGCGCCAATTCCGCCACCACCGCCAGTGATGGCGATGAGGTGATGCGGCGCAATTTCCGCTGCTCCCTGATGCTGCTCGACTGGTGCACCGAGCACAGCGTGCCCTTCCTCTATGCCTCCTCCGCCGCCACCTATGGCGATGGCGGGCAGGGCTATGATGACGCCGCCGCCACCACCAGCCTCGCCCAGCTTCGCCCGCTCAACCTTTATGGCTGGTCAAAGCACCTCTTCGACCAAGTGGTGGCCGCCCGCCGCGAGGCCGGCCAGGCTTTGCCGCCGCTCTGCTGCGGCCTGAAATTCTTCAATGTCTATGGCCCCAATGAGCAGCATAAGGGCCCGATGCGCAGCGTCGTCCACAAGGTGTTCGAAACCCTCTCGCGCGGCGAGACGGTGGAACTCTTCCGCAGCCACCGCCCCGATTACGCCGATGGCGAGCAACTGCGCGATTTCGTCTTTGTCGAGGATGTGGTGGCCATCCTGCTCTATTTGCTTGACGAGCCCGTCAGCGCCCCACCCCTGCTCAATATCGGCGCCGGCCAGGCACGAAGCTGGCTCGATCTGGTGCGCGCCGTGGGTGCCGCCATGGGCCAGGAGGTCACGCCGCGCTTCATCGACATGCCGGCCTCCATCCGCGACAAATACCAATACCACACCCTGGCCGATCTCTCCCGCCTGCGTCAGGCCGGCTGGAATGCGCCCATGACCAGCCTGGAGGAGGGCGTGGCAAAAACCGTGGCCATCCTCGCCTCGGCCGATCCCTTCAGGTGAATTTTTCCGGATAAAGCCCGGCCAGCCCCGCCACCGAGGCAGCGCAGCGCCCGCGCTCGGTGATGAGCCCGCTCACCAGCCGCGCCGGCGTCACATCAAAGGCCGGATTGGCCGCCGCACTGCCCGGCGCGCTCACCTGAATGCGCCGCAGCACCCCCGCCTCATCCGGCCCGCTCAAATGGGTCACCTCGGCGGGCGAACGCTCCTCGATGGGAATCTCCCTCACCCCATCCACCACCGCCACATCCAGCGTGGAATGCGGCAGCGCCACCCAGAACGGCACGCCATTGTCGCGCGCCGCCAGCGCCTTGAGATAGGTGCCGATTTTATTCGCCACATCGCCCTGCCGCGTCACCCGATCGGTGCCGACAATGCAAATATCCACCAGCCCATGCTGCATCAAATGCCCGCCGGCATTATCCGCAACCACGGTATGCGGCACGCCATGCGCGCCCAGTTCAAAGGCGGTCAGGGCGGCGCCCTGGTTGCGCGGCCGCGTCTCATCCACCCAGACATGCACATCCAGCCCGGCATCAAAGGCCTGGTAGATCGGGCTGAGCGCCGTGCCGAAATCCACCGTCGCCAGCCAGCCGGCATTGCAATGGGTCAGCACATTCACCCGCCCCTTCGCTGCGGCAATCTCGGCCAGCAGCGGCAGGCCATGCTGGCCGATCAGCCGGCAGGTCTCGGCATCATCATCGGCAATCGCCGCCGCCTCGGCATAGGCCACCGCCGCCCGCTCAGCCGGCGGCACATTCCCCAGCACCGCCACCATCCGCTCCAGCGCCCAGCGCAGATTGATCGCCGTCGGCCGGGTCTCGCCCAGCATCGCCGCTATCGCATGCAAATCCCCCGGCGCGCTGCGCATGGCCAGCGCCAGGCCATAAGCCGCCACCGCGCCAATCAGCGGCGCGCCGCGCACTTGCATGGAGGCAATGGCATGGGCGGCCTGCTCAGCCGTTTGCAGGCAAAGCTGCTCGACGCGCCAGGGCAGCATGGTCTGGTCCAGAATCCGCACGCTCCAGCCATCGGCATCGAGCCAGACGCTGCGATAGGTTTGACCATTGATCTTCATGCCGATGCCCTGCTCACTGCGGGCGTCGCCCGCCCCCGCGCCGCGCTATAATGGGTTTCCGCAGGCAAGGGCAGGGCCCCTCAAATCCGCTGATGCAACGCACAAATCAGGGTGAAAAGCCGCCGCGCCGTCTCATGATCCAACCCCACCCGGCCCTCAAGCCGGCTGATCAGCAATTCCGCGCCTTCATTGTGCAGGCCCCGCCGCCCCATATCGATCGCCTGAATCCGCGCCTCGCCATCGCCCGAGACCACCGCCAGCTCATGGCTTTCCACCACCATGATGTAATCCTTGATCAGCCGCCGGAACGGCCCCAGCGCCAGGATGATGGCGCGCAGCGGCTGCCGCCCCTCGGCGTCACGAATATCAAAGGCCAGCCGCCCCTCGCGCAGCGTCAGCACCAGCGAAAACGGCCCCTCGCCCAGATCCGCGGGGTCAAAGCGGTTTTCCTTCAGAATATCAGCCACCGCCTGGCGCCGATCCGCCTCCGCATAGGCGCTTTGCGGCGCCGGCGCCTCGGGCAATTCCAAATGGATTAGGCGGCGATTGGGCAAGGTTCAGCTCTTATCGGGAAAAAGATTGGGCATATGCTCATTGCCGGTGAAACCCAGCCGGCACAGCAGCCCCACCACCGCCCCCTTCACCGGCCGCAGCAACAGCGTGCAGGCGATGGTAAACAGCGGCAGCCACAGCGCCATATGCACCCACATGGGCGGCATATAGTGCTTCTCCACCCAGAACACCGGCGGCAGGAGCACATGGCCTGCCAGCAAAATCACGAAATACGGCGCCGCATCATCCGGCCGCAGCTTGCCAAGCGGCGTGTGGCACGCCTCACATTCCGGCACGAGCTTCAAATAACCCTGAAACACCCGCCCCTCGCCGCAGACCGGGCAATGATTGCTCGCCCCCCGGCGCAGCGCCAGCCAGAAGGCCGGGCGCGGATAGGGTGCCGGCGGCTCGGCGCGTTGTGGCTCCCAGCTTTCGAGGGGGGGCATGGCGGGTGCCGCTTCAGCGGTCATAATAGGGCGTTCCGAATTTTGTGCGATGCAGCAATACAACGCCTCGCCAGCAAAACTGTCCAGCAAAACCGCCTTGCGTGCAAGACGATGCAGCAGCAAGCTGGACGCATGGTCGAACGCATCCTCATCATCAACCCCAATTCCTCCATCTCCTGCACCGATGGCATGGCCGAGGCGGTGGCGCATTACGCCACCCCCGGCCTGCCGCGCATCGATGTGGTGCGCCTGCCCGATGGCCCGCCCGCCATCATCAATTGGCGCGACTGGTTTTCGGTGGCCGAGCCCTTGGCGCGGGTGATCGAGGCAGAGGAGGCGGCGGCCTACATCATCGGCTGCGTCAGTGACCCTGGGCTCGACCTCGCCCGCAGCGTCACCCGCCGGCCGGTTTTTGGCATGCTCCGCTCTGCGGTGAGCGCGGCGCTCAACCGGGCGGATCGCTTCGGCATGATCGGCTTCACCGATCTCTCGCGGCCCCGGCAGGATAAATGCTTTCAGGCACTCGGCGTGGAATCCCGCCTCGCCGGCTGGATCCCGCTGAACCTCGATATGGAAATGCTGACCGACCCGGTGGCACCGCGGGCAAAAATCTGCGCCACCGCCCGCGCCCTGGCGGCGCAAGGTGCGGGCGTGGTCATCCTCGGCTGCGCCGGCATGGCCCGCCACCGGGCGGCGGCCGAGGATGCGGCCGGCGTGCCGGTGATCGAACCCGCCCAGGCGGCAGCGGCAGCAGCCATCGCGGCCGTCCTGGCCGAGCGCGAGATGGCAGGCTTGCGCCTCGCCGCCGAATAAAGCGGCCGGATCAGCATTCTCTCCCGATTATAGCCTGTGAAAGCAATGTAATAGGCTATTGCTCGCCCGCAAAAGCACCCCGCGCCGAATGGCGCCGGCATCATGACGCGACAGCGCGATGCAAATCTGTCATAGATGCCCTTCGTGTTTAGTGCTATTTCGTAACGTCACATTGCGTTGCAACAAAAATTTCCAAGGTTGAGACCAAAAACATGAGCTTAGCGGATAAGGTTTTGGCAGGGCAGGGCGCCCTGGTCACCGGCAGCACATCGGGCATTGGCCTGGGCATTGCCCGGATTTTCGCACAGGCCGGCGCGAAGGTAATGCTGAACGGCTTCGGCAAGCCCGAGGAGATCGCCGCCGCCCGGGCCGAGATCGGCGCGCTGATGGGCGTGACAGAGGCCCCCTACTCGTCGGCCGATATGTCCAAACCCGCCGAAATCCGCGCCATGGTAGCCGAGGCTCAGGCCGCCCTCGGCTCGCTCGATATCCTGGTGAACAATGCCGGCATCCAATTCGTCGCCCCGGTGCAGGACTTCCCCGAGGAAAAGTGGGACGCCATCATCGCCATCAATATGTCCTCCAACTACCACGCCATCAAAGCCGCCCTGCCGGCCATGCTGGCCCGTAGCCGGGGGCGGATCATCAATGTCGCCAGCGCCCATGGCCTCGTCGCCAGCCCCTATAAATCGGCCTATGTCGCCGCCAAGCACGGCGTGGTGGGAATTACCAAATCCATCGCCCTCGAAGTGGCGCAATCGCCCATCACCTGCAATGCGATCTGCCCCGGCTTCGTCCGCACCCCCCTGGCCGAGGCGCAGGTGGCGCCGCTCGCCGCCAAATTCGGCATCTCCGAAGAATCCGCCCTGCGCGACCGCCTCCTGGAAAAGCAGCCCTCCAAGCGCTGGATCGAGGTGGAGGATGTGGCGCGCATGGCGCTCTATCTGGTCGGCCCCGGCTCGGGCTCGGTGAATGGCGCAGCCCTGTCGATTGACGGCGGCTGGCTCGCGGCATGATGGACAGCACGCCCCAGAACCTGCCCTCGCCCATCGCCCATAGCCGCGACACCCGCAAGATCAACCTGGCCTTGCAGGGTGGCGGCACCCATGGCGCCTTCACCTGGGGCGTGCTGGAGCGGCTGCTGGACGAAGATTGGCTGGATTTTGACGGCATGTCCGGCACCTCGGCCGGCGCCATCAACGCCGCCATCTTCGCCCTCGGCCTGAGCGAGGGCGGCCGCGCCGGCGCGCGTGATGGCATGGAGCGGTTCTGGCGCAGCCTGGGCGCCACCTTCGCCATGAGCCCGATGAAGGCCAGCCCGCTGGAAAAGGCGATCTGGGGCTATGACCTTAGCTATTCCATGGCCTGGAACGCCTTCGAGGCACTCACCCGAGTGGCCTCGCCCTATCAGCTCAACCCCTTCCCCATGGAGTTCAACCCGCTGCGCCGGGCGCTGCAAAACTCGCTCGACCTGAAAAAACTGCGCGACGACAAACACGCCATGCGGCTCTTCATCTCCGCCACCAATGTCCGCACCGGCAAGCCCAAAGTGTTCCGCCGCGAGGAATTGACCGTCGATGCCCTGCTCGCCTCCGCCTGCCTGCCCAATGTCTTCAAGGCGGTCGAGATCGATGGCGAGGCCTATTGGGATGGCGGCTATCTCGGCAACCCCGCCCTCTGGCCGCTCTATCACGAGCGCTCGGCCGCCGACATCATCCTGGTGCAGCTCAACCCGCTTTACCGGGCCGAGATTCCCACCACCGTCTCCGACATCATGAACCGGCTGAACGAGATCAGCTTCAACGCCTCGCTCATGAGCGAAATGCGCGCGATCGACTTCGTGCAGAGGCTCCTCGAAGGCGGCCGCCTCGAACAACCACGCTACCGCCGCCTCTTCCTGCACAGCATCGAGGATGAACCGCGCATGCGCGCCTTCAAACTCAGCACCAAATTCAACGGCGATTGGGATTTTCTGCAAACGCTGCGGCAATATGGCCATGAGGCGGCCGACCATTTTCTGAGCCAATCCTCGGCGCAAATCGGCCGGGAGAGCACGCTTGATATTCAGCGCTATCTCTGAAGTGCCGCCCCAGGAGGGGCGCTGCCCCTCCCGGACCCTCCCCGCCAGGGGCGAGGCGCCCCTGGACCGCCATGGATTTTCTCCTGGGTTCCAAGGGCCTCCCGGCCTTTGGTCGGGGAGTTTGAGGGGCGAAGCGCCCTCAACTGCGCGAGCGGAGCGAACGAAGACTTTGTGATTACTTGTTCGCTTCGCGTCCGAGAAGGGCTCCGCCCCTCTGCCGGCCGTTGGCCGTCGCCTTCGGCATCGGGCTCGTCATCGATATCTATGTTCTCTCGTGACGCAT
>NZ_JBBARU010000112.1:0-8067 GCF_040399605.1 Rhodovarius sp.
CCATGTCGAGCCCTTCCTCGCTCGACTTCCGCGTGTACACGGCGGCGCGGATTTTCCTGACCGTGGCTGGCATCGCGAGCTCGGTGCTGGGTTTGCGCCTCATGCGGCAGCCCTCCGGTTTTTCAGGCCAAAGAACAGCCACCCATTCCAGCGGGTGCCGGTAATGGCGCGTGCGATGGAGGAGAGCGACTGGTAGGGGCGGCCCTGATATTCGAAGCCGTAATGCAACACCGTGACGCTGTGCTCGACGCCTTGGTACTCGCGGATCAGGCGAGTGCCGATGATTGGCATATCGTCGCCGCGGATGCGCCGGAGGGCACCAGCCGCGTTCTCAACTAGGTCATTCCAGGCCCAAGCCTGGATGAACTGTCGCGGGGGCAACACGATCCATCCGTCTTGATCGCCGACAGCAACGTAATCGCCCGCTGCGACGCATAGGGCTGTGAGTGCGCACACCAGGGCGGCGCGGTCATCATGGTTCGTGACCGTGTCCCAGGACGTCATGGTGCGGCAGCCTGGTAGAAAGAAATCTATCAGTGCCTGCAAGCCGCCCGTCTCGGCATGTCTTTGAAAGAAAATGTCCGAACGGGTGCCGCGCGTCACCGCAACGCCAGTGGGCCACGGCAGCATCACACCGAGGAACGTGCTCGGGAACGCCTCTGCGATCGAAGCCGTGTTGATGGCGTGCTCGTGCCGAGCCGGCGCGATTTCCGCTCGACCAGCGATAGAGCGCGCATAGAGGTTCGCCGCTCCGTTCAGACGTCGTCCAACAGGGGTGCTTGATTGGCCTGGCTTCCCAATCTTCCGACCGAGCTCGCGCGTCAGCATCTGCTCCGCTCGGCGATAGCGACCGATCTCATCAAAGCCGCAGCGCAGTGGACCATCGAACGCCGCGCACAAAATTCGTGTGTCCGCGACAGAGGCGGCAAGTGCTTCGCGCCATTCCGGCTCGATGTGCCGGAAACGAGAGATGGACCATGCAAGAGAGCCATCTTGCCAGGACAACCGGCATACGGCGCTCGACCTCCTCTTCGGAGAGTAGCCGACGTCGACACCCAGGACGGATCCACTCGCGGGAAGGCTCATCCGTTTAATTCACCCTCGACGTTCGCTACCGCGCATTGAGAGAATATGTGGAAATTTTGAGTGGCGCTACATCTTCGCACTCCCCAGCAGAATCTGGATTGGGTAGTGTCTCGATAGTCGCTGAAGATGCGGCTGCGGCCAGTGGCTTCCAAGACAGGAATCCGGCCAGTCGAAGCTGAGGCGCAGTACTAATCCAGGGTCCTTCCTGGCCATGTCGTATGCGGGGGGCAAGCGCGCGCCACATCGCTAGCGCCAGGCCAAAAATATGGGTTGCGGTTTGCGACCTTTGCCCGTGGCTTCAGAACCATAGCCTCAACCTGACGCTGGGCCGCTGCCCTTCCCGCTGCTGCAAACTGGATGGCATCATGACGCTCCCCTGGATGGCGGCGAAGATCGTTCTGCGCCCGGTTGCGGAGCTGCGCCCCCATGCCGGCAACGCCCGCGTGCACAGCGCCGAGCAGCTGGAGCAGATCAAGGCCAGCATGCTGGCCTTCGGCTTCACCAACCCGCTGCTGGTGGATGAGGCCGGCGTGTTGATCGCCGGGCATGGCCGGCTCGAAGCCGCGTCGGCGCTCGGCATGGCCGAGGTGCCGATGATCGTGCTGCGGCATTTGTCTGCGGCGCAGAAGGAGGCGCTCCGCCTCGCCGATAATCGCATCGCGGAGAACGCGACCTGGGACCAGGCGCTGTTGCGTGACGCGCTGGCAGCGGTTCAGGCCGTGCCGGAGATCAATCTGGCGGCGCTCGGCTTCTCCGCGACGGAACTGGCAGCCACCCGCAGCTACCTCGAGGGGGGCTTCATGCCTGCACAGTCACAACTGTGACATTATCGCGCCCACCGGCTTCCACCGCTCGGCGCACCATCTCGGCGGCGTCCGCGCCATCGGCGAGGAACGCTGCGATATCGACCTCTGGCAGCTCCTTGAACAGCCCATCACTGCACAGAAGGAAGTGGTCCCGAGGCAGCAACCGGCCATGTGTCTTGTCCAGTTCTAGGTCGCCATGGGCACCCACGGCACGGGTGATGACATTGGCCTGTGGGTGGCTTTCCGCCTCGGCCTCGCTCAGGATGCCAGCATCCACCAGTTCCTGAACCAAGCTGTGGTCATGGGTCACGCGCGAGAGAACGCCATCGCGCAGCAGATAGATCCGGCTGTCACCGGCCCAGAGAGCCGCATAATCTTCGCCGCGCAGCAGCAGTATGGCGACGGTCGAGGCGCTGATGCCGCCACTGCCTTCCATGCGGGCTTGCAGCCTGCTGTGCACATCGGCCAAGCGCCGGCGCAGTTGGGCCAAGATCTCCGCGCCGGACAGGCCGGGCGGGATGCTCTCCAATGCCTCGGCGATCGCCTGGCTGGCGAAGTCGCCCGCGCCATGGCCCCCAGCACCATCGGCCACTGCCCAGAGACCGAGATCGGGCCGGTTGACTAGGCTGTCCTCGTTGCGCTTACGCACCGCGCCGGGATGGCTGGCGGCTGAGCAGTGCGTGCTCATCATGGGTGTGGGTATCTCCAGTAGCCGGGCGAAGCCCTCGGGCGAAGGCATGCTGCCGGTGGCGCCATCGGCTGTCCAAAACTGGCTGAGGCCAGCCAGCGTGGCGTCCAGGTCAGCAGGTGGCAGCGGCGGCAGCATGGCCGCCAGAGCATCAGCATCCAGCCCGCCTGTCCGCGCCGCGAGGGCAGCCTGCTCCAGCGCCGCGAACCAATCCTCTGGCGGCGGCGTGGCCGCCATCGGCAATGTGGCGGCGAGGGTGATGGGGAATTGCCGCCCCATCATATCGGCCGAGGTGGCCAGCACGCCCACCGCCGCCTCCGGCCCGCAAATGCCCGGGGCGAGGCAGAAGCGCCAAACCGGCGCGCGCTCCCATGCTGCGTTCCAGCCATCGCCCAGCATGGCACGGGCGGTGGCCAACCCGCGGCACAGCCATTCATCCCATGGCCGGGCGAAGCTGAGCGGCAAGGCCCGGCGAACGAAGTCGCCATGCGCTGGGATTTTCCCGAACAGGCCGGTGCGGGGCTGGCTCTCCATTCAGCCAGGCTGCGGCACGAAGGCGGGGCAGCGGAATTCCAGCATATCACGCAGTCCGAAGGGATTAATGCTGCTACCGGCCTGTAGCAGAAATTCTACGCTTCGCTCGCCCCGTTGCACCATCAGGCGGAAGCGGTCCGGCGTCGCCGTCGCCGTGAGCCTGTGCAGGAAGACCAGTTTCAGCGTTGACCAGGCGCCATCATAGGCCAAATCGCCCTGGCTAGAGTGCGGGTCGAAGGTCAGCGTCACGGGATGCAGGGCTGGGAAGGACAGGTCTATTGGCCGCCCGCTGCCATCGGGCGTGAGCGCGTGGCGGGAGCCGGATGCGTCGAGCGTGCCCGCCGTCACCCCAGCCGGCAGCCCCTGCGGAAGGAGTTGGAAGCGGAAGCCGTTGGCCACCCCGGTGGGGAAGAAGGCATCACGTATCGCCGCCGCGCGCTGGAACTGCGCGAGGTCGGCGGCTGAGATCGCCGGTGGCAGCCCCTCCACCGCCACTGGCCGCCAAGGCCGCTGGGTCGTGTCGGCATAGGGCCGGATATGCTGCGCGAAGAACTGGTCAAACATGCCGCCGGGGGCAAAGAGTCGGATGAGGTCATCGGCCGGCATGTCCGGTGTATTGGCCATGCGCCGGAAGGGGAAGCGCTGCTCGATACCACGGCAGACTTGGTTGAGGCTGGCGCCACCTCCGCCGCCACCGCTGGCCGCTGCTGCAATGGCGGCCTGTGCGCCACCGGCCCGCGCGCGGCCGGTGGATTGCGCCATGGCGTTCAGCCATGAACGGATGGGCTGAGGCTGGCGCTGGGTTTCGGCCAGCAAACGCTGCCCGGCGTCGAGCCCCATCGTCTGCGGCGGCACGGTCCCAGGTGCTGAATTGGCCAGCCGTGCCACCTGCACATAGAGGTCGTTAAGAATGGCCAATACGCCATCCAATGGCTGACCGCTCGCCTCGCGCAGAGCCTGGAAGTGGGGTTCTACCACCGCCGCCACCGCCGTGGCGCCGCCGGAATTGAGAACTCCCACCGCTGCGGCCAGACGGCTGGCAGTTGCCCCCGCCGCACCAGCAGCGGCAGCGGCGGGCGTGGCCGGCGCATCGGGGGCGGTGCCTGGGGCAAGTTGGCGGGCGATGCTTCGGAGTAGGTCCTTCATCGGGCTATTGGGCGCGCCTAGCAGGTTCAGCGCTTCGGCCGCCGCATTCAGGCTGGCAAAGGGCGGCAAAGCCAGGTCACCGATCATGGCCTCCCAGGCCTGTACGTAATTGGCCGCGTAGAGCGCGAGCACATCGGCCTCCAGTCGGCGCGGGTCGGAGGCGATGGAGGCGGCCTGCGGGCCGAGCACCCAAGCTTCGCTGGCTGCTTCCAGCACCGCCTGCGGCAGGCGGGGCAGCACGGCGCGGTGCAGACCCTCCACGGTGAAGAAACCGGGCACGCCCTCGCTCAAGGGCCGGCCTGATGGGCGGCTGAAAAGGCGCTGGCCGGCCGCGCCCAGAGGCTGCGCTGGCACCCAGGCTTGCGCGTTCTCAGCCAGCGGCCGCAGTCGGGCATAAACCCGCTGCGCCATAGGCAGGCGGGAGAAGACGCGCCGTGCCTCATCAACCAGCGCCCCATCCAGCGGATAGGTGGCCAAGGTGCCGGTCAGCATGGTTTCGAGATGCCGCCGCAGCGCATCGCGCCCTGGCTGGTTGACTGCGCCGGGAAAGCTCTGGCTCCAGTCCAGCGCGAACCATTCCGTCACCAGGCCACGGTCCATCGGCCCCTGCTTGCCCAGCATGAGGTAAACCCGCACGGCCTCGTAGAGGAAATCCGGGCGCTGGATGCCCTCGCGGATTTGCTGCTCCAGCCGCGTGAGAAGACGTGGCAGCAGCACACGATCCAAGACACGACGATAAGCGCTTTCGGCGCCTGAACCCAGTATCTCCTGCTGACTGAGGCGGAAGGCTGGGCCCTCGCCGGCGGCAGCGGGCGGCAGGGCACGGCTTGCTTCGATATAGCCCAACACGCGCGTCAGATCGGGGCTTTGCACCTGATCAAGCGGCTGTGCGCGAGCCGCCTGCTCGGCGGCGACGACGGCCTCGGCCAACTTTTGGCTGCGCACGCCCTCGGCATTTGTGGCCGCCCAGCCCCAGACGATACCAGCCAGCACCAGAAGCAGCGAGGCCGCCCAAGAGCCGATCTGCAGCAGCCGCCCGCGGGCTTCCAGCCTATGATCATTGGCCGCCAGCATGGCCTCATTGAACACGACATCCCTCAGCGGCCGACCGAGGAAATAGGCCCGGCCCTTCTGCCCCATCGCGGCGGAAGGGCGGGAAGGGTCGAGACCGAAGCTGCGCGACAGCGCGCCGGCCAACCGGTCGAGCGGCGAGCCCTCTTGCGTTCCGGAGGTGAAGTAAACGCCGCGCAGGAAGGGCGCCGGATCGAGCTTTGAACCACCGAAGGCAGCCTGGGCAAATTCCTTCAGCGGCGTTTCGACTGACGCGAATTGCGCCGGGAAGCCCGCGATGGCAGCGCGCTGCGAGGGGCCGCGTTCATTCTGCAAGCGCTCGATGAGGCGGAGCATCAGCCGTTCGGACAGTGTCGCGAATTCTGACGAAAACTTCTCCACCCCCTCCTTCACGCCAAAGGTGAAGCCCCAGACCTGTTCGCGGCCCGGCTTGTCGAGGTCGTCGAAGAACTCGGTGAAGCCGGGCAACAAATCAGATTTGGTGATGAGAAAATAGACTGGCAGGCGCTGGCCGAGCTTGGTTTCCAGCTCCTTGATCCGGCGGCGGACAGAACGTGCATGCGCCTCGCGCTGAGCGGCATCGAGGCGGGAGAGCATGTCCATGCCAAAGGCCACCAGCACGCCGTTCAGCGGCTGCTGGGGGCGGTTCTTTTTCAGCAGGTCGAGAAAACGCTCCCAGCCGGCCTTGTCGGCTTCGGCATCGCTGTCCTGGGTTGTGTAGCGGCCGGCGGTGTCGATCAGCACGGCGCGCTCGGTCAGCCACCAGTCGCAGAAGCGGGTGCCGCCCACGCCGGCGACACGCCCTTCGGTCAGCGGGAATTCGAGGCTGGAATTCAGCAGCGCCGTGGTCTTGCCTGAGCCTGGCGGGCCGATGATGGCATACCAGGGCAAGTCATAGAGATAGGCACCCTTGCCGCCGGCCGCATTCTTGAGTTTCGCCAAGGCCTCGGTCAGTTTTTCGCGCAGAGCGGCTTCTTCCTCGGCCGCTGCTTCGTCCTTCTTGGCCTGCGGATCGGCGGCGGTTGCGGCTTTGAGCAGGCCAGCATCACGGCTCTCGCGTTTGCGGCCAAGCAGAAAGCAGGTCAGTGCCCAAACAAGGAACGGGATGATGACCAGCCCGCAGCGCAGCCAGATCGCATCAAACACCTCGCTCAGAAGCGGCGAAAATAGCCAGACCACGACATTCAGCAAGCCCACGCCCAGCAGAGCGCCGAGGGCGGTGACGGAAAAGAAGCTGCGCATCAGCGTGCCCCCCTGAGCAGAATAACCTCGATGCGTCGGTTCTCTTCCCGCCCATTGGCGGTGGCATTGGACGCCAGAGGTTCGGCGTCGGCGCGGCCCTCTGCGGTGAAGCGGGCGGGGCTGCCATTGGCGGCGACGATAAGGGCCATCGCCTCCTGCGCCCGGGCCAGGGATAGGACAAAATTAGAGGGAAAGCGGAGGGTACGAATGGGCTGATTGTCGGAATGGCCCTGCACCTGCACCTGACCAGGCTCGTCGCGCAGCCCCTCGCCTATGCGGCGCAGAATGTCCTGGAAGGCCGGCTCCACCGTCGCGGCGCCGGACCGGAACATGCCGCTGTTGCGGATGCGCACGAGCAGACGCTGCGCATCGCCATCGACGGTGACCAGTCCTTGGCGAATTTCGGGCTCAAGGAAGCGGCGCAGCGTGACGACGGCATCGGGGCGCCGCACGTCGTTGGGCGGCGGCGGAGGCGGCGGCGCGGGCGGCTGTGGCGGCACGGTGCGATTGATGGAAGGCAGGCTGCCAGGCGGCAGCGCCGCCATGCGGGCATAGAGATCTTCGGCCGAAGCCCCGAGTTTTTCCGACAGCCAGTACCAGCCGCCCGCCAGCAATGCTGCGGCGAGAGCGAAGGACACCCAGAAGGGCACCGAACGGCCCTTGGCGCGATACGGCGCATCCGCCCCGCGCCAATGCGGCGATAGCTCCCGCTCCCAATTGCCGCGCAAGGTCTGCAGCAACTGGTAGAGACCTTCCCGCACGCGATCCAGTTCCGCCGTGCCGCGCGGCATCAGGCGATATTTGCCTTGCAGGCCAAGCGACAGCGCCAGGTAATTCACCTCGAGCGCGCCCTTGTATCGGCCGGGGTCCTTCATCATGCCCGTCAGCAGGTCGAAGACACGTTCACCCGACCGGGTCTCCTGATGGAAGGTTGAGACCAGCGATTTTTGCGCCCAGATGCTTTGTGCACCCCAAGGCATGCTCAGCACCACATCATCCAGCGCAGCGCAGAGGACGTAGTGGGCGGCGCGGATTTCCTCAGCTGTGCTGCCCGCGTTGCGCGCATCGGCCTCGAAGGTGCGGAGATTTCGCAGTGCACGTTCGCGCAACTCATCCACCGGTGGCTGGCTGGCGATGCCGGCATTGGCTAGGCGGGCCAGGATGGCGAGCAATGGCGAGGCGGCGGCTGCAAGTGGACCCAGGCCGACCTTGGGGAAGGTCTCGGCTTCTCCGGCGAGGCGAGGGGCAATTGCGCCGGGCTGATGTGGGGGCATGGCACCTTGCGCCACCTGCGCCACCGGCCGCAGGGCCGGGCGCCCCACCACTGTGCGCTCGGCATCATCGGGTTCGCCAAAAGGATTGTCGCTCATGCGCGGATGGCCCAGAGGGAGAGACGCAGATTGGGGAAATCACCGGAGACGTGGATGGCAAAGCCGCCTGAGGTTTGCATCTGCTGCCAATGCGGCGAGCCGCGATCCAGCTCGAAATAGGTCG
>NZ_JBBARU010000113.1:0-7949 GCF_040399605.1 Rhodovarius sp.
AATAGTATCGGCCCATTTGTTAAATACTATGGAGGCCCATCTCGGTTACGGAAATAATACGAAGCACAATTGCTAATGGCGAAAAGAGTTCAGTCCATTCTGGAAATTGGCAGAATATAAAAATGGACAGAATGATAGTATCTATCGCCTTGGCTGATTCTACAAATATATCTCTATGCACCGATAACGGCCAAATCAATTTCGATAGAAGCGCTGGACTTAAGGTAAATTCGAATTGGGACTTACATATTTCAGTGGAACATTCCCCGCAAAATCTTAGCGAGAGGGATACAGGCCCATGGCCGGAGCAGAGAAAACCTCCCAAGCTGACCGGTTACGAGACACGGCAAGCCAGATGGCGCGGACGGGAGTGGGGCAAATTTCGCCCAGAGGCTAAAGTTGATTCTGCGCCAGCCGGTGAAGCGCGAAGCAAACGACGGCCTTTCAAGAACGAAAAGAGACGCCAGTCCTCAAAGAGGACAGGCCCTCTGCCTCAAATGAGGCGCCTGCTCTACCGCTGAGCTACCAGCCCCCAAATGGACCGGATGGGGATCGAACCCACGACCACGCGCCTAGCGTGCGACTTTCATCGCATAAGAAATATATGCCGCAGCACCAACCAAGTGCCAAGATTTTCTGCACATACGATCCTCCAGTTTGCGAAGTGCGTAATCGTCCAAATTGATGGGGCAAGGCTTGGGCAGCCCCCCCTTTGGCGAATGCAAATGCAAGGTCGAGTCGAGCGCTAACGACCCCGCCCAATCACACTAACCAGAGTTCTTGTTCCGGTTTTTGACCATCACGCGGTAACCCTCGCATCACGCAACAAACCGGCGGTCAAGGTGCCCCTGGCACCTTGCGGATGGGTTTGGGAAGGCAGAGCCTTCCCAAGAGCAACCCCTGGGCCTCAGGCAACCGCGCCAGGCAGCCCCGCCCAAATCTCCTCAAAGCTGGGCACCCGCGAAATCAGCCCCTGCTGCACACAAAAATGCGCCGCAAAACACAGGCTCGGCATCAGCGCAGCGCGTCCCCGCGGCAGCCCCGAGGGTGCCTGGGCCTCCGCCGCCGCCATCAAGCCCAGCACATCAGCCGCCGCATCGGCAGCATCCGCCCGCGCCACCAACAAATGGTTCACCGGCATAAAACCATAAACCCGCCGAAAATCCCCCGCCGCGTCATCGGCGAAAACCCGGCGCAGCGCATCACTCTTCGGCGTATCAGCGCCAAAGATGGCAGCATCCAGCGCGCCTGCCTCCAGCATCGCCTGCATGTCACTGCCCGGTGCCGCCCGCGTGGCCCATGGCGGATCGCGATACTCCGCCACATGCGCTTCCTCGAAGGTGGTCCAGGCAATATCGCTCGCCGCCACACCCTGCCCGGCGAGGATGCCGCGCAGCCACATCCCCGTGGTCTGGCTACAGGCCCGCACCCCCACCCGCTTGCCCGCCAAGGCGCCCGGCGTCAGGGGCGTATCCGCCCGGCAGAGCATCGCGCTGTCCTGAAACCGCGCCGCCAGCGCCCAGGGCAGCAGCACCAGCCCCTTATCGTGCTCTCGCGCCTGCAGCCAGGTGGCGATGGCCATCTCGCTGATCGCGTAGCGGCCCTCCCGCACCATGGGCGCAAAGGCGCGGGAGATGACGGGCACCTCCGCGCATTCCAGCCGCAACCCCGGCATGGTCACGGCGCCGTCCAACAGCGCCGCAGTGTGCGGATAGCGGCCGATGGCGGCGCTCAGCACCCTCAAACGAGGCTATCCACCACATGCGGGAAGACCGACTGAAACCCCTCGCCATAGGTCATGGCGCGGTCAGAGTTGCGCTCCCCCTGCGCGCCGCGCTGCAGGGCGACGCGGGTGTAATATTCCCAAAGATGTTCCTGCCCGGCCATGCACTCAATCGCCTGGCGCTTCAGCGGCCAGACGCTGTCGATGCCCAGCAGCATATCGGGCTTCCAATTGCATTGCTCGGGTTGATGCGGTTCGAAGAGGAAGACCGGCGGCGCGCCCAGCACTTTTTGCTCCGGCTTATGGCCATGCGCCTGTGCCGTGATGCGGGCATGCTGGGCGAAATCGGTCACTGCCGGGTGGTCGTGATTGTAGATGTCTTCCTTGGAGTGGGTGAGGATGAAGGCCGGCCGCACCGTGCGCATCACATCCACCAGCCGGAACAGCGAAGCCTCGCTGAGCGTGATCGGATAATCGCCGAGGTCCCAGAACTGGATGTCATGCACATTGAGCACCCGCGCTGCGGCCTCGGCCTCCTTCTGCCGCTCGGCCTTCACCCTCTCCAGCGTCATGCCCGGCTGGCGCCAGAGTTTTGCGGACTCACCCCGCTCGCCATAGCTCAGGCACACCACGGTGACATCGAAGCCCTTCGCGGCGTGCAGCGCGATGGCGCCGCCGGCGCGCCAGACGAAATCGGCCGAGTGGGCGCTGACGACAAGGGCTGTGGGCTTGCTCAAGGGAGGCTCCTATAGGCGGGGGTGGCGGCACCCATCTCAGCCCTCTCCCGCCAGCGGCGGGGTGGCGTGGGTGCGGAATGCATCAGTCAGCTTGAGGCCCCAGGCCTGGCCACGATTCCGCTCGGCCTCGGTCCAGGTGATGGTCTTCCAGTCCGGCGCCAGGATCAGCCGCGCGCCGGAATGGGCGAGTTCAATTCTGTTGCCGCCGGGCTCATAAACATACAGGAAAAAAGTCTGCTGGATGGCGTGCTTATGCGGGCCATTCTCGATCGGCACGGAGGCTTCCAGGAAGGTATCGGCGGCTTGCAGGATGGCTTCGCGGCTATCGAGGGCGAAGGCGATGTGGTGCAGCCGGCCCGCCACGCCATTGCCCTCGCGGGCGAAGGCCACATCGTAGGATTTATTGGTGGCGGTCAGCCACATGCCCATCTCGGTGCCGTCATCGAACTCGATCCGTTCGGTGCAGCGCAGCCCGAGGTTGCGCTCGTAGAATTCCCGGCAGCCACGCACATCCACCGCGAGGCAATTATAGTGGTCGAGCCTGCGGACATTCACCCCGCGCGCGGGGTAGCGCTGGGCCTGGTTGCGCAGCGCGGGGCGCAGCGCCTCGGGCGGCTGATACCATTGCGTGTCGTAATACAGCTCCACCAGATGGCCATCGGGGTCACGGAAGCGGAAGGCTTTGCCATGGCCGAAGCTGCACGCATGCTCGGTGGCCGTGACGCCATCAGCCCGCAGCGCGGCCACCCGGCGGGCCAGCGCGGCTGGGCTGCGGGTGCGCCAGCCGGCATGGCCAAGGCCGGAGGTGGCGGCGGCCGTCAGTTGCAGTGAATAGGTCTCGTAATCATCCCAGCCGCGCAGGAAGACGCTGTCACCCTGCTGGCCGCTTTCCACCATGCCCATCACCTCGGTGAAGAAGCGGCGGGATGCCTCGAAGCGCGGGGTCAGTAATTCCACATGGCCCAGATGGGCCACGTCCATCACTGGCTCTTCCATCGAGACCTCCCTTGCTGCGCGGTGGGGGCTAGCGGGCCCCGCGCGCCGCAGCCTCGGCCTCTGCGGCAAGCTCGGCCTCGATCGCCTGGGCCAGTCGCTCGCCATGCTCGATCGAGCCCTCGCCACGCACCGGCGGCACGGTTTGTGCCTCGCCATGCGCCTCGCCCTGGTTCTCCCCCTGGTTCTCCCCTTGGGCCTCGTCCCCTGGCTCCTCGCCGCCCTGCTGGTCGTCCTGATGGTAGCGGCGATGCTGCTGGTTCTGGCCTTGCTGCGGCTGGTGCTGGCCGCCCTGGGCGAGCTGCGCCTGGTTCATCGCGCCGAGGATGCGGAAATAATGCTCGGCATGCTGGAAATAGGCCTCGGCCATCACCCTGTCGCCGCCGCCGGTCGCGTCGCGGCCGAGCTGGAGATATTTCTCGAAGAGCTGCTGGGCGGTGCCCCGCAGGCGCAGATCGGGGCCTGAGCTGTCGAAGACGTGGTTGCGGTTCATCGGCTGCTGGTTGGGCGTGGCGGCCGAGCGGTATTGACCGCCGCCACCCCCGCCACCGCCGCCGCCGCCGCCCCCACCCTGACGGTATCCGCGGCCACGCATGCGTTTCATGTTCATTCGGTTCGCGCTTCTGTGGTTCGAATTGAAGCAATTCGAAGTTGTGCTGCTTTGGGTGCCCGCGTCCCTGCGGGCGATCACGAAAGGCGTGGAGCCAAAACCGGGCGACCATGCCGACCACGCCGGGGCGCGTTTCGTTTCGCAGTTGTGGGCCTCTCCGCGGTGGAAAGCAAGCGGGCATCATCGCCTGATCAGCCCGGCGCGGGGGATGGCGTTCAAATCTGGCCGAGCTTCCAGCCAAGTGAGCCCTCCATCGCGGGCCAATTGGGCCACAGCGGGGGCCTGGCCCTGGCCGAGTTCCAGCACCGCCAGCCCGCCCGGGGTCAGCAGCCGGGGCAGGGCGGCGATGATGCGGCGATAGGCGTCCAGCCCATCGGCGCCGCCATCGAGGGCGGCGGGCGGCTCGTGGCCGGCCACTTCGGGCATCAGGGCGGGGATGGCGGCGGCTTCGATATAGGGCGGGTTGCTGAGCACCAGGTCGAAGCTGGCATCGAGCGCATCCGCCCAGTCACCGGCCAGGAAGAGGGCGGGCAGGCCGAGGGCCTGGGCGTTGCGGCGGGCCAGGGCGGCGGCCTCAGGGTTGAGGTCCAGGCCGATGCCGCTGGCCGCTGGCAATTCGGACAGCACGGCCAGCAGCAGGCAGCCGGTGCCGGTGCCCAGATCGAGCACGCGCCGTGCCTGCGGGGCCAGTTCCAAAGCGGCTTCCACCAGCGCCTCGGAATCGGCGCGGGGGATGAGGGTGGCGGGGGAGACGGCGAATTCCAGCCCCCAGAAGCCCGCACTGCCGGTGATATAGGCCATGGGTTCGCGCCGGGCGCGGCGGGCCAGCATGGTGGTGAAGGCTTGGGCGGCGGGGGCGGGGACGGCGGCGCGGGGGTCGCGCAGCAGGGTCTCGGCGGTGACGCCCATGGCGTGGCCGAGCAGCCAGCGCGCCTCCATGCGGGGGCTCTCGATCGCCGCCGCCCGCAGCACCTGGCCGGCCTGGCAGAGCCAGGCGCCCACGCTCTCGCCGGGCTGGCAGGCGGGGCTCACCCTTCCGCCGCGGCCAGGCGGGCCGCCTCATCCTCGGCCATCAGGGCCTCGATGATCTCATCCATTTCGCCCAGCATCACCCGCTCGATCTTGTGCAGGGTGAGGCCGATGCGGTGGTCGGTCACCCGGCCTTGGGGGAAGTTGTAGGTGCGGATGCGCTCGCTGCGGTCACCGGTGCCGACCTGGCCCTTACGCTCGGCGCTGCGGGTGGCGTCGAGCCGGGCGCGCTGGGCTTCGTAGATGCGCGCGCGCAGCACTTTCATCGCCTTGGCGCGGTTCTTGTGCTGGCTGCGCTCCTCCTGCATCGCCACCACGGTGCCGGTGGGGATATGGGTAATGCGCACCGCGCTGTCGGTCTTGTTGACGTGCTGGCCGCCGGCGCCCTGGGCGCGGTAGGTGTCGATGCGCAGGTCGCTCTCATTGATCTGGACATCCACCTCCTCGGCCTCGGCCATCACCGCCACGGTGATGGTGGAGGTGTGGATGCGGCCCTGGCTTTCGGTGGCGGGGACGCGCTGGACGCGGTGGACGCCGCTTTCGAATTTGAGGCGGGCGAAGACATTGGTGCCTTCGACCTCGGCGGAGGCGTTTTTGACGCCGCCCAGTTCGTTCTCCTCGTAATCCAGCAGGGTCCATCGCCAGCGCTGGGTTTCGGCGTATTTCTGGTAGGCGCGGAAGAGTTCTGCGGCGAACAACCCCGCCTCGTCGCCGCCGGCGGCGGGGCGGATTTCGAGGATGGCGCTGCGGGCATCGGCCTCGTCCTTGGGGAGAAGGGCGAGGCGGATTTCGCGCTCCAGCACCGGCAGGCGGGCGGCGGTTTCGGCCAGCTCGGCCTCGGCCAATTCGCGCATCTCAGGGTCGGTCAGCATGGCCTGGGCCTCGGCCTGGGCGGTTTCGGCGGCGCGCCAGGCGGCGATCTTCTCGACGATGGGGTCGAGATTGGACAGCTCCCGCGAGAGGGCGGCGACCTGGGAGCCCTGGGCGGTTTCCAGCAGGGCGCGCAGCTCCTGCGCCCGGCGGGTGATCTGGTCGAGGCGGAGGGAGAGGCCGGAATGGCTCATGACGGGAAAGCTACCATGGCGGGTGCATGCCAGGGCGGCGAGGGCGGGGCAAGGACGGGGCCGAAGCGCTCGGGCCAAAGCGCCTCCTGATGGGTGAGAAGAAGGTGGCGGGGCAGGGTGCGGCGGCCGATGCATTGGCTGTGCAGGCGCAGCAGCAGATCAACCCATTGGCGCTGGATGCGGGGGTTGGGGTTGAGCAGGCCGGCCTCAGCGCGGGGCAAAATCCTGGAATGCAGGAAAGCGGACAAATCCGCATCGGGCAGCAACCAACTGGGGGCGCGGAGTGCGCTATCCAGCCCCAGGCGGCGGGCGAGGCTGAGGCCGGCCAGGCCCTGGATGCGCCAGGCGCGGCGGAAGGCACGGCAGACCCAGTATTGGATGGCCTGCAGGCCCGGGCGCTCCTTGGCGACGAATTTCAGCATCATTTTCCACAGGCCGGCATGGGTCCAGCGGCGGAAGAGGCGGTGGATGGAATCGGGTTTGCCGAAGGCGGCGGGGAGTTTTTTCCACGGGCCGGGGAAACAGGCGGCGTGGAAACAGGCATCGAGCGCGCGGCGGGCGCCATGGATAGTGGGGCGGCCCGGGCCTGGATGGACGAAGACCATGAAATGCATCACCGCCTCCCACTCCTCATCATTCATGGGCCGCCAGGGGACGGGGCGGGTGAGGCGGGCCTGGATGCCGGGTGGGGTTTGGCGGAAGTTTTTGAAGAAGCGGGACATCGGGGGGCTCCTGGGCGGGGGTTGCGCGCAGGTTACGATAAAAAGCCGGAAATAGCAATAAAATCCTTAGTGTTGTCGGTGGGGGGCGCTGTGGGGAGAATGGGGGGTGTGAACCACACCACCCGCTTCGCCCCGAGCCCGACCGGCTATCTGCATCTCGGCCACGCCTTCTCGGCGCTGTTTTCGCGCGCGCGGGGGGAGCGGTTTCTATTGCGGCTGGAGGATATCGATCAGGGGCGGTGCCGGGCGGAATATGCCGCGGCGATTGCCGAAGATTTGGCTTGGCTGGGGGCGAGTTGGGATGGGCCGGTGCGGGTGCAGAGCGCGCATGCGGCGGAACACCGCGCGGCTTTGGCGCGGCTGCGGCCATGGCTCTACCCGTGCTTTTGCACCCGGGCGGATATTGCGGCGGCGGGTGGGGCACCCCAAGGGGCTGATGGGCCGGTTTATCCTGGCACTTGCCGTGGGTTGGCTGCGGCCGAGGCTGCGCGGCGTATTGCGGCGGGGCAGGCGCATGCCTGGCGGCTGGATGTGGCCCGGGCCAATCCGGGGGCGCTGTTCTTCACCGACCTCGCCCGCGGGCGGCTGCGCTGCACGCCCGAGCAGCATGGCGATATGGTGCTGGCGCGGAAGGATGCCGGGCTGAGTTATCATCTCTGCGTCGTTTGCGATGATGCGGCCCAAGGGGTTACCCTGGTGACGCGCGGCGAGGATTTGCTGGCCGCCACCTCAGTCCACCGCCTGCTGCAACACCTGCTGGGCCTGCCCGAACCAACCTACGAACACCACAGGCTGCTGCTGGACGCCAACGGCAAACGCCTGGCCAAACGCGACGGAGCACCGACACTGCGCAGCCTGCGCGCGGCTGGGGTGACGGCGGCGGCGGCGGTGGAACGGGTGGGGGGTGGTGCTGGTGGCTCTTGGGAAGGGCTCTGCCCTCCCCAAACCCCTCCCGCAAGGGGCGAGCCGCCCCTTGACCGCCGTTGAGTTTATGGAGTGGTGAAGGGAGGGGGCAGGAGCGCCTTTCATCAAGGTCGCATCGGTGAGCCCCCTCCCTTCACCACTCCATCA
>NZ_JBBARU010000114.1:0-7900 GCF_040399605.1 Rhodovarius sp.
TCGCGGCCCGGCGGGCGGCGCAGCAGCAGCGACATCTGGCGATAGGCGACGGCCTGCTTGGACAGGTCATCATAGAAGATGACGGCATGCATGCCATTGTCGCGGAAATATTCGCCCATTGCGCAGCCCGTATAGGGCGCGAGGAACTGCATCGGCGCCGGGTCGGAAGCGGTGGCGGCCACAATGATCGAGTATTCGAGCGCGCCGCTCTCTTCCAGCTGCTTGACCAGCTGGGCGACGGTGGAGCGCTTCTGGCCGATGGCGACATAGATGCAATAGAGCTTCTTGCTCTCATCCGTGCCCTGGTTGATCGGCTTTTGGTTGATGATGGTGTCGACGATCACGGCCGTCTTGCCGGTCTGACGGTCACCAATGATCAGTTCGCGCTGGCCGCGGCCGATGGGGATCAGGCTGTCGATCGCCTTGATGCCGGTCTGCATCGGCTCATGCACCGATTTGCGCGGAATGACGCCCGGGGCCTTCACCTCGACCAGGCGGCGCTCACCCACGATCGGGCCCTTGCCGTCGATGGGGTTGCCCAGACCATCGACCACGCGGCCGAGTAGGCCCTTGCCGACCGGAACGTCAACGATATTGCCGGTGCGGCTGACCGTGTCGCCTTCCTTGACGTTCTTGTCATCGCCGAAGATCACGACGCCGACATTGTCGGTTTCGAGGTTCAGCGCCATGCCCTTCAGGCCGGCATTGGGGAATTCGACCAGCTCACCGGCCATCACATTTTGTAGGCCGTAGACACGGGCAATGCCGTCACCCACGGTGAGAACGGTGCCCACTTCAGCGACATTGGCTTCGCTGTCGAAGTTGGCGATCTGGCCCTTCAGGATCTCAGAAATTTCGGCGGGACGGATGTCCATGGCTCAGGCGGCCCCCTTCATGGCGTATTGCAAACGCTGCAATTTGGATTTGATGGAATTGTCGTAAAGGCGTGAGCCGATCCGCACGATCAGCCCACCCAATATGGTGGTGTCCAGGGTTTCCCGCAGGCGCACGCCGGAATAGCCGGCCTCCGTCAGGCGGGCGGTGATCTGGGCGCGCTGCGTATCGCTCAAGGCATGCGCGGTGGTGACTTCGGCGACCTGTTGGCCGCGGCGCTCGGCCAGCTTGACGCCAAAGGCGGCTGCCACTGCGGCCAATTGGCCCAGGCGACGATTGGTGATGAGCACGCCCACGAGGTTGCGCACCTCGGTGCCGATGCCCCCGCGCTCGAGAATGGCGAAGGCGCCATTGCGCTGGTCCACTGCAGCCAAGCGCGGGTCAGCCACGAAGAAACGAAAACCCTCGTCATGGCGCCACAGATCAAGCACGGCCTCAAGGTCGGTCGCGATCCGGTCAAGCGCGCCCGGTTCAGCCTGACGCATATCATCGGCCAGGCCGAGCAGGGCCAAGGCGTAACGATCGGCCAAGCCAGTGGGGTTAGGCGCTATCTGGGCGGAAGTACTGTCAACCACTGGGAATTCCCGACCTCTGAGGCGTTGAAGCGCTGCGGGTTTGTCTCCCGTAGCGGCGGCGGGGCCTTACCATGCTGTTACCAGCCCCGCAACCGAGGGAAGGCGGCTGCGCTGCAACAAACTGCGCGGTTAGGTGGCCGTTTACCTTTCGGGTTCAGTCTGAGGGTGGCGAGGGCGTATCCCCGGGCGCTGTTTTGCGCCCTGAGATGGGCGAGGCTGTGCTGGTAATCGGGCGGGATGATAAATGGCCAAAGGCAAGAAGGGCGAGGGTGGCACCATTGTCATCAAGCGCATTGAGGAGGGCCGGCAAGGGCATCATGGCGGCGCCTGGAAGGTGGCCTATGCCGATTTCGTGACGGCGATGATGGCATTTTTTTTGCTCATGTGGCTGCTCAATGCCACCACAGCGGAACAGCGGCGGGGGCTGGCCGATTATTTCAATCCGACCACGCCGATCTCGACGAGCACCACCGGCATGGGCCTGCCTTTCGGGGGTACGACCATCAACAGTGAGGGGAATTTGATGCGCGACACGGGTTCGATCCGCGTCGAGCGCGGGCAGCGGCCGGTTCGCAGCGATGTCGAGAATGATGTTGAGGAACCAGAGCCTGATGTGCAGCCCGTCACACGTCGGCAGGGGCCGCCAGGACCGGATGAAGAGAACAGGCCGCTCGTCCTGCGCCATGAGCCCAGCCTTGCGGCGAGGGATGATGCCCGACAGGGCGAATATGAGCGCTGGGGAGGCCATTTGCTGGCCGATACCACGGCGAGAATGACCGATGCCTCGCTCCGCCTCGAACTCGCCCGGCGCGAGCAGCGGGCCATGGAACAGGTGGCCGATATGCTGCGCCAGGCCGTCAGCGCCGATCCTGCAACAGCGGAACTGGCCCGCCAGTTGAGCGTGGAGGTGACCCCGGAGGGTCTTCGCATTCAATTGCTGGATGCCGATGGTCGGCCGATGTTTGCCAGCGGCAATGCCCAGCCCAATGAGCGCACCCGTGCCTTGATCCGCGCCGTCTCAGCGGCGGCGGGCCGGCTGCCGAACCCCATCCACATCGCCGGCCACACCGATTCGACACCTTTTCGCGGCGAGGGGCGCAGCAATTGGGAATTGTCGGTGGAGCGCGCCAATGCAGCGCGGCGTTTGTTGCTGGATGCGGGGGTGGCGGAGGGGCGAATCCGCAGCGTGGCCGGCATGGCCGACCGCGAGCCGCACCTTCCTGACCAGCCCGGTGCCGCCGGCAATCGCCGTGTTGCCATCACCTTGCTGCGGCAGGCGGAGGCTCCACGGGCCGTGACCAGCGTGCCACGATGAACATTATTGGCGGGTTGGTATTTCTGCTGGTGACAGTGTTTGGTGGTTACACCATGGCTGGCGGCAAATTTGGTATCATTTTACATTCGCTTCCCTATGAAATGATGATGATTGGCGGGGCGGCGATTGGCACATTCGTGATGTCAAATTCGATGGATGGCATTAAACACACGCTCGGTGGCTTTAGTAAAATACTTAAAGGTAGCCGCTTCCACAAAAATGACTACACTGAATTACTTTCGTTGTTATATTATTTTGTACGTCTGGCGAAAAGTAAGGGCGCCATGGCGCTTGAGCCGCATCTCGAAAGGCCTGAGGAAAGCGCTGCTTTCAATAAATTCCCCAAGATCGCAAAGGATCATCATGCGGTGGTGATGATCTGCGACTACCTGCGCATGGCGGGCATGAACGCCGATGATCCGCACCAGATCGAGGACATCATGGCGCGCGAGTTGAAGAAAATGAAGGAGGAGGAGATGCACCCCTCCCACGCTATGCAATCCCTGGCCGATGCCCTGCCAGCGCTGGGCATCGTGGCGGCGGTGCTGGGCGTGATCAAGACCATGGCCGCGATTGACCAGCCACCGGCCGTCTTGGGCAGCATGATCGGTGGCGCACTCGTGGGCACCTTTCTGGGCGTGCTCCTGGCCTATGGGCTGATGGGGCCTATGGCCACGCGGCTAAAGGGCGTGGTCGATGAGGAGGCGCTCTACTACGAGGTGATCCGCGCTGTGCTGGTGGCCCATTTGCACGGCAATGCGCCGCAGATCAGCGTGGAGGCGGGGCGCAAAATCGCCCCCACCTCGATCATGCCAAGTTTTCAGGAACTAGAAGCCTCGCTCCAGGACCTGTCGATTGCCTGATGGCGGCTATTCGGCGGCCGCCGCTTCCTCTGCATCGGGGGTGGTCATCATCGCATTGGCCACCACGCCCGACTGATCGCGCACTTTTTTCTCGATGGCATTGGCCAGTGCTGGATTGTCGCGCATGAATTGCTTGGCATTCTCCCGGCCTTGGCCGATGCGCTGGCCTTCGGCGCTGAACCAGGCGCCGGATTTCTCCACCACGCCGGCCTTCACGCCCAGGTCGATCAACTCGCCAACCTTGGAAATGCCCTCGCCATACATGATGTCGAACTCAACCTGGCGGAACGGCGGGGCCATCTTGTTCTTCACCACCTTCACCCGGGTGGCATTGCCAACCACCTCCTCACGCTCCTTGATTGCGCCGGTGCGACGAATTTCCATGCGGACGGAGGCATAGAACTTCAGCGCATTGCCGCCGGTGGTGGTTTCGGGGTTGCCGAACATCACGCCGATTTTTAGGCGAATCTGGTTGAGGAAGATCAGCAGGCAGCCTGAACGGCTGATATTGCCGGTGAGTTTGCGCAGCGCCTGGCTCATCAGCCTGGCATGCAGGCCGACATGGGTATCACCCATTTCGCCCTCAAGCTCGGCCTTGGGCACCAGGGCGGCGACCGAATCGACCACCAGCACATCAATCGCGCCGGAGCGGACCAGCGTATCGGCGATTTCCAGCGCCTGCTCGCCGGCGTCAGGCTGGCTGATCAGCAGGTCATCCACATTCACGCCCAGCTTGCGGGCATAGCCCGGGTCGAGCGCATGCTCGGCATCAATGAAGGCGCAGGTGCCACCGGCTTTTTGTGCTTCTGCAATGACATGCAGCGCCAGCGTCGTCTTGCCTGAGCTTTCCGGGCCGTAGATCTCAACAATGCGGCCCTTGGGCAGCCCACCGATCCCCAGGCCGATATCCAGGCCCAGCGAGCCGGTGGAGATCACCTCGATATCCTCAATCAGGCTCTTCGAGCCCATGCGCATGATCGAGCCCTTGCCGAAGGACCGCTCGATCTGGCTGAGCGCCGCTTCCAGCGCTTTACCCTTATCCATGCTTGAAACCCCTTTTTGGTCGCAACTTTTGCGCGCAATTTGGCTCAATCACTCGCCTATTCCACCCTAAAGCCATGGGTGGCTCACAGCCAAGTGAATAAAGCCTTGAGCGGCGTTGTTCTGATAATGTTCTCTTCAGCCCGGTTTGGCAAGAGCGGCGGCCACGGCCTCGCGCAGCGCCTCGCCATGGCATGGTTTGGCCAGGAAATGCCAACCCTCCGCCGCCATATCAACGCCGAGCGTGGCCGCAGCATAGCCGGAGAGCAGCAGCACCGGCAGCCCTGGGCAGATTGCCCGGGCGGCGCGGGCCAGCGCCACGCCATCCATGCCCGGCATTGACACATCAGATACCAGGAGTTCCGGCCGGGCGCCGGCCTCGATCATCTCGATTGCGGTATAGCCATCCGCCGCCGACAGCACGGTGTGGCCACCCAGCCCCAGGGCCTGGCTGGCCAGGCGCAGCAGCGCCGGTTCATCCTCGGCCAGCAAAATGGTGGCAGGGGCGGCGGGTGGGCGGGCTTGCGGCGCTTCAGCGGCCTGCACCTCCTGCCGGGGCAAGAGGATGGTGAAGCGGGTGCCGCCGCTTGGTGGCGACTCGGCCAGAATATGCCCGCCGCTTTGGGCGATAATGCCCTGCACCGTGGCCAGACCCAGCCCTGTGCCGCCTTGGTCTATCCGGGTGGTGAAAAAGGGTTCGAATATTTTCGCCATAAGGGCGGGCGGGATGCCCGGCCCGTCATCTTCCACGATGATACTGGCATAGCGGCCGGGTGGCAGCCCATCTTCGCTGTCCGCTCCCAGCACCACCCGCCGCCCCGTGGCGAGCCGAATCAGCCCGCCCTTGCCTGAGCCCTGAATGGCGTCGCGCGCATTGGCCACCAGATTGATGATCACCTGGTCGAGTTGCGTGGGGTCTGCCAGCACCAACCGTCCAGGCTCCTCCAGCGCAAGCTCAAGCGTGATGGCTGTGCCCAAAAGCCGGGGCAGCAGGGTGCCGATGGCGGCCACCGCGTCATTCAGCGGTAGGATACGCGGCGTAAGGACCTGTTGGCGTGAGAAGGCGAGCAATTGCCGCACCAGCGCCGCGCCGCGTTCCGCCGCGGCATCAATGGCCGTGAGTTCGCGCCCGCGCTCCATGGCATCGGCAGCGGCGGCAGCTGCGGCGCTGGCACCCATAACAATGGCCAGTAGATTATTGAAATCATGCGCTACACCCCCGGCCATACGACCCAGCAGGGCGAGCCTTTCCTCCCGGCCCTGGGGTGCTTCGGCGCCCAGGCGCAGCAGCAGCGCATTCTGCTCCAGCGGTTGCAGCACCACCTCGGTCACACGCGGCGCGGCGAGGGGGGGGCTCATTGTGAGCGGCATCCGGCCGCTGCCATGGGCGATGGCAGCCAAAAAGCCCGGCTGTTGGGCAAGAGGGAACCAAGCGCGGATATCATCGCCCGGCCGGGTGGGCAGGGCCACGGCCAAGAGCGCCCGGCCGGCCTCATTGATCGCCAAAAGCCGCCCCTGCCGGTCAAGCAGGGCGGCGGGTTCGGGCCATGCCGCCAGCATTGCGGCCGCGCCAGCCTGCCAATCCTGCTCGGCGCGCCGCCTCATGGCGGGGCTTGGGCGCCGCGTGGGCGCATGACGAAGGCGATGATTTCGGCCACGGCTTCCCAATGCTCCGGCGGGATTTCCGTGTCCACGTCCAATTTCCACAGCGCGCGTGCAAGAGGGGGATTGGGCAGCAGCGGAACGCCGGCCTCCCGCGCCGCCTCGCGGATGCGTTCGGCCACCCGGTCGACCCCTTTGGCCACCACCCGCGGTGCCGCCGATTCCTTGGGCACATAGCGCAGCGCCACAGCGTAGTGGGTGGGGTTGGTGATCACCACCGTGGCGGTGGGGACCGCCGCCATCATCCTTTGGCGGCCCATGGTTTCGCGCAATTGCCGCAGGCGGGCCCGCACCATGGGGTCACCTTCGCTTTCCTTCATCTCGTCCTTCACATCCTGGCGCGACATCCGCAATTGCCTCAGATAACGCCGACGGGTGAGCAGCACATCGGCCGCAGCCAGAAGCGCGAAAGCGCCGAGCGCCACCAGCAGCAGGCTGCGCGAGGCGCTGCCAATGCCGCCCAGCAGCCTCGCGCCATCCATTTGCAGGCTGGCGTTAAGGCCGGCAATATTCCCCGCGATGAAGCCGATGGCGGCAGCCACGATAAGCAATTTCAGTATATTGCGCCCGGTTTCGGCCAATTGTTCGCCACCAAACAGCCGCTTGGCCGCGGCCATGGGATTGAGCCGGCTGAATCGCGGAATCAGCAGGTTCAGCACCACCAGGCCGCGGGTTTGCAGCATGGTCGCGACCACCGCGCCCAGTGCTGCGCAGCCGATGACCGGCAGGCAGGTCCATAGAAACAGCGAGAGCAGGCCCCCGGCCACCTCTTGCGCCGCGAGGGCATGGCTGCGCGCCAGCACACCACGCAGCGCGAGCAACCCCTCCTGCAACGCTGCGGGCAGCAGCGTCACCATGCCAATGCCCGCGGCGCCAAGCGTGCCGAAGGCCACCGCCTCCTTGCTGAGCGGGGCCTGGCCCTGTTCGCGCGCCCGACGCAGGCGGCGGCTGGATGGCGCTTCGGTTTGTTGGGATTTGTCCTGCTCCGCCATGGCTCAGGGCGCGCCGGGAAGGGCGTTGAAGCCGCCCTCCATCGCGCCGCGCCACAGCGTGAGGATGGCCGGCAGCAGCAGCATCAGCAGCCCAAAGCCAGCCAGAATCTGCGCCGGCGCGGCCACGACGAAGATCTGCACCTGGGGGGCAACCCGCGCCACCAGCCCAAGGCCCAGATTGAACAAGACCCCCGCCAGAATGAAGGGCGCGGCGAGGCGTAGCGCCAATGCGAAGCTCTGCGCCACCATCGCGGCCATGGCCTCGGCCGCCGTGGCGGCGGGCAGGGTGCCGGCGGGCAGGATGGTGTAGCTGTGCAGCAAGGCTGCCAGCGGCAATGCGTAGAGCCCCGTGCTCAGGATCAGCGCGGTGGCGACAAAACCAAACAGCCGGCCGAGCGGCGTGCCTTGCGCCCCCAGCATCAGATCGCCCTGCAAGGGGCTGCTCAGGCCCATCATGGTGCCGATGATTTGGCCGGCCTGGGCCATGGCGCTGGCCAGCAACCGCGCTAGGCTGCCCAGCCAAAGGCCGATCGCCACCTCGCCAAGGATGAGGCCCAA
>NZ_JBBARU010000115.1:0-7626 GCF_040399605.1 Rhodovarius sp.
CTCACCGGTAAAATTCATCAGCTGGGGGCGTCATGAATAATCCGGGCTAGGTGGCGCGGGGGTGAGTATCGGCAAAACACCCTGCAGCACCAGATGAATTTGTTGGCTTGGCGGCGCTGCGCTGCTCGGTGTTGGGATAATGTCACAATTGGGCGAGGGGTCATTAAAGTGATGTCTTAAGAGTTTTCGACGATATCACCGGCGCGACTTGAGTTGGTATTTATAATTTTCAATAAATTGCCACGCGTTGCTGAATATTCAGTAGAGCAATTTGCTGGGCCAAAAGCCTATCATCCTTGTGCCCAAGCCATGGCGGGCCGCCTGGCGAGGTTGGCGCCGCAGCCAAGATTTTACGGGGCAATGATGCGCGAGCGGATCGCGACAATCTGATTGGTGGCACAAATATTCACCCCCTCAACTGCGCTGATGCGCCGTTGGCCCATACCACCTCAAAGTCATTGGCTCCGGCCACCCAGGCGGTAAAAATCCTGGAAAGACCATCGGCCAGAACAGCTCGGCTCAACTGGTCCGCACCCCAATATTGCGTGCTGGGGCCAAAATAGAATTCCTGGATTTTTCGCCAGAATGGTTCACCAGGATAAAACGGGCATCGCATTGCGCGGAAGCATTGCCACCCAAGACGGTGGCAAGGATGCTGGCCAGAAGCATAGGACGAGCAAATGTGTCAGCCCCTTACTCGGGTGCCTTGTTGGGCGTTTGAGAGGCCAAAACAACCGATGGCCACCGCAGGAACGCTGCTGTCTTTCTGCACCGCGCGTCGGCCAAATCGCCGAGGGGGCTCAGAGCGCTCCCCCCTTCCCGACTTAGAGACTTTGTTTATCGGAAAACCTTATCCGCTCAATGGATTCCGTTTGAGCGGATGATGCTCTAGCGGGCGACGATGCCCGAACGGGTCGCCACGATCTGGCTGGTGGCGCAGATATCCACGCTCATCAATTCGGCTGTCTCGCCACCAGCCCACACCACCTTGAAGTCATTCGCACCGGCAACGCGGGCAGAAAAATTCATCGAGCGGCCGGCCGGCAGCACATTCTGCCCCAAACGGTCCTGGCCCCAGTTGGATTGCGCACTGGAGCCAAAATAGAATTCCTGGATCGTCGCGCCGGAATTATTCACCAGCGTGAAGCGGGTATCGCATTGGGCATGGGCGCTGGCGGCAAAGCCTGTGGCGAGGATGCTGGCGAGAAGAATACGACGAATGAACATGACGGACCTTTCTGGAAGACTCATTGCGGATTCTGCCTGGAGCACGGCCACTGATTGTCAACATCATCATAAGCGACATTTTTGCGACAATAAGCGAAAAATTGCCTTGGAGAATCTTCAATCATTACTGCAGCATGAGCTAGGCCGTTTCAACGGGTGATGAGGCCCGATCGGGTGGCCACGATCTGATTGGTGGAGCAGATGTTCACACCCATCAATTGCGCCGAAGCGCCGCCGGCCCAAACAACTTTAAAATCATTGGCGCCGGCAGAGCGGGCTGTGAAATTCATCGTGCGGGCATTTTGAGCGGATGATGCTCTAGCGGGCGACGATGCCCGAACGGGTCGCCACGATCTGGCTGGTGGCGCAGATATCCACGCTCATCAATTCGGCTGTCTCGCCACCAGCCCACACCACCTTGAAGTCATTCGCACCGGCAACGCGGGCAGAAAAATTCATCGAGCGGCCGGCCGGCAGCACATTCTGCCCCAAACGGTCCTGGCCCCAGTTGGATTGCGCACTGGAGCCAAAATAGAATTCCTGGATCGTCGCGCCGGAATTATTCACCAGCGTGAAGCGGGTATCGCATTGGGCATGGGCGCTGGCGGCAAAGCCTGTGGCGAGGATGCTGGCGAGAAGAATACGACGAATGAACATGACGGACCTTTCTGGAAGACTCATTGCGGATTCTGCCTGGAGCACGGCCACTGATTGTCAACATCATCATAAGCGACATTTTTGCGACAATAAGCGAAAAATTGCCTTGGAGAATCTTCAATCATTACTGCAGCATGAGCTAGGCCGTTTCAACGGGTGATGAGGCCCGATCGGGTGGCCACGATCTGATTGGTGGAGCAGATGTTCACACCCATCAATTGCGCCGAAGCGCCGCCGGCCCAAACAACTTTAAAATCATTGGCGCCGGCAGAGCGGGCTGTGAAATTCATCGTGCGGGCATGCGGCAGGACATTCTGCCCCAGCCGGTCTGGGCCCCAGCTGGATTGCGCACTGGAGCCGAAATAGAATTCCTGGATCGTCGAGCCAGAATGATTGACCAGGGTGAAGCGCGTGTCGCATTGCGCCTGGGCGCTTGCGGCAAAGCCTGCGGCGAGGATGGTGGCGAGAAGAACGCGACGGATGCTCATGGCGTGGCCTTCTGGATGCAGCGGTGATGGCTTGGCTTATAGCACAGCAACCGATTGTCAACGCGGCCGGAGATAGCCCAAGCCGCGATCGCAAACCTGGACATCCGAATGCCCTGGCGCATCGCCTCAGGCCAAGGCCCGTTGCGCTGGGGGCCGGCACATCCAATTCAGCACGACGGCGATACCGCCCACCACCACCATCACCGGCCAGAAGGCCGCGAAGCTGCCGGTGAATTGCAGCAGCACCGCCCCCGAGGCGGCGCCCAGAAAGCCGCCAATCTGATGGCTGAAAAAGCACACGCCATACAGCGCGCCCAGATCAGCCGTGCCGAAGCGCCGCGCTATGGCGGCCGAGGTCAGCGGCACTGTCCCCAGCCAGACAAATCCCATCACCGCAGCAAAGACCATGGTGCCCAATTCCGTCGGCGTGGCCATGGCAAAAATGGCAATGGCCAGGGTGCGCAGCAGGTAAATGCCGCCCAGCGCCATCTCCGGGCGCATCCGCCCGCTCAGCCAGCCGCAAAGCCAGGAGCCGGGGATATTGAACAGGCCGATCAGCATCAGCGCCGTCGCCCCCAGCCCAGCCGACATGCCGCAGAGCGCCAAATGGGAGGGCAAATGGGTGGTGAGGAAGGCCAATTGAAAGCCGCAGGCAAAAAATCCGCCGGTCAGCAGGGCGAAATCACGATCCGCCAGCGACATCCGCGCCAGTCCCGGCAATGCGCGCAGCCCGCCCGAGGGTTTGCGGCCGGGCTGGGGGTTCCATTCGATATTGCGCGAGAGCGGAATGATGAGCAGCGAGGCCACCGCCGCCGTGCCCAGCGCCGCCGCCGCGCCATAAGCGCCGGAGAGTTGATAGACCAGCGGCACCATGAAGGCCTGGCCCATCGAACCACCGGCCGAGGCTATGCCGATCAGCTCACCGCGCTTTTCCGGCGGCGCCATGCGGCCGATGGCGGCAAGCGCCATGCCGGTGCCGGCACAGGCCACGCCCAGGCCAGAAAAGAAGCCAATGCCCAGCAGAACCGAGGCATTATTCGGCCATAGCCCCGGAATGCCGCAGCCCAGCAGATAGAAAATACCGCCAAAGGCCATCACCCGCCCGGTGCCGTATTTATCGGCCAGCGAGCCCGCCACCGGCTGCGCCAGGCCCCACATCAGATTATGCAGCGCCACCGCCAGGCCAAAGGCCCAGGGGTCCACCCCATTTTCCATCTGCATGGGCAATAGCAGCAGGCCAAAGGTCTGCCGGGTGCCCATGGCCAGCGAGGCAGTGAAGGCCGCGGAGATCAGGGCAACCCAAAGGGCCTTGCGCGTGTCGGGATTCATGGGATCAGCCTGCCAGCGCCGGTCGTGTCGTCACAACTGCGCGTGATGAAGTGGCCGTCATGCGCGGGGCGCGCAGGTTCGCGCGCCCCAGTCTCTTAAAGCCGAACCTTCAGCAGCCGGCCGATCTCGCCAATCACACCGCGGCGGAAGGCCAGCACGCAAAGCACAAAGATCACGCCCTGGATCACCGTGACCCAGGCGCCGAACTCGGCCAGGTAGTTCTGCATGGTGATGATGATGGCAGCGCCAGCCACCGGGCCGAATAGCGTGCCCAGGCCCCCCACCAGCGACATCAGCACCACCTCGCCCGACATGGACCAGAACACGTCCGTCAATGTGGCGATGCCGAAGACGATTGATTTGGTGCCCCCGGCCACGCCGGAAATGGCGGCCGAGATGACAAAGGCCATCAGCTTATAATCATCCACCCGATAGCCGAGGGAAATGGCGCGGGGCTCATTCTCGCGGATCGCCTTCATCACCTGGCCGAAGGGCGAGTTGATGACGCGGTGGATGAACAGGAAGGCGGCGATGAAAATGCCAGCCACCAGCCAATACATCGACATATCGGCACTCAGGCTGACCGTGCCGAGGAATTTTCCGCGCGGGATGGCCTGGATGCCATCCTCACCATTGGTGAAGGGCGCCTGGACGCAGAAGAAATACACCATCTGCGCCATGGCGAGGGTGATCATGGCGAAGTAAATCCCCTGCCGGCGAATGGCCAGCATGCCGATCAGCCAGCCCAGAATACCAGCGACGAGGCCACCGATCAGGATGGAGACCTCGGGCGTCGCACCCCAGACCTTGGCGGCATGGCCGGCCAGATAGCCACCCATGCCGAAATAGGCGGCATGGCCAAAGGAGAGCAGACCGACATAGCCGATCAGCAGATTGAAGGCGCAGGCGAAGAGCGCGAAGCACAGCACCTTCATCAAAAAGACCGGGTAGAGGAAGAAGGGTGCGACCAGGATGAAACCCAGCATGAGGCCGAAGGTGATGAGCTGCGGGCGGGTAAAGCCCCAGATCACTTCGCGCTCTGCATCAATGCCCTCAAAGGCGCCAGCGGCGGCGGGTGCGGCCATGGTTCAGGCCCTCCCGAAGAGGCCGGCGGGGCGCGCCAGCAGCACAATGGCCATCACCACGAAGATCACGGTCGAGGACGCCTCCGGATAGAACACTTTTGTAAGACCCTCGATCACCCCCAGGCCAAAGCCGGTCAGCACCGAGCCCAGGATGGAGCCCATGCCGCCAATCACGACCACGGCGAAGACGATGATGATGAGGTTGGAACCCATTTGCGGGTTCACCGAATAGATTGGCGCAGCCAGCACGCCAGCAAAGGCCGCAAGGGCCACGCCCGCGCCATAGGTCAGCGTCATCATCCGCGGCACATTGATGCCAAAGGCCTGGACGAGGGCGGGGTTTTCCGTCGCGGCGCGCAGATAGGAGCCTATCTTGGTCTTCTCAATCACCAGCCAAGTCGCGAGGCAGGCGAAGAAGGCCACCACCACCACCCAGCCGCGATATACCGGCATGAACATGAAGCCCAGATCCCAAGCCCCCTGCAATTCCGCCGGAATACGATAGGGCATGCCCGAGGAGCCGAATTCGTTGCGGAACAGCCCTTCGATGATCAGCCCAATGCCGAAGGTGAGCAGCAGGCCATAGAGATGATCGAGCTTATACAGTTTGGCGATCATCAGCCGCTCGAGGATGATGCCGGTGATGCCCACGATGATGGGCGCGAGGAGCAGCGCGCCCCAATAGCCGATGCCGAAAAAATTCAACAGCATCCAGGCGGCGAAAGCCCCCATCATGAACTGCGCGCCATGCGTGAAATTGATCACGTTGAGCATGCCGAAGATCACCGCGAGCCCCAGGGAGAGCAGCGCGTAAAACGCCCCGTTGATCAGGCCGAGAAGCAACTGCCCGAAGAGCAGCGGCGCCGGTATGCCGAAGAAATCCATGTGCTGGTTCAGCTCCGAGTGACGAGGGTGGTGGCGGCAAGTGTGTCATGGTCCCCAGCACCGCGCGATTGCGCGGGGGGCTTCACATCCCGAAGCGGGGCGAGATGGGTAATGCCGCCATCATGGCGGGCACGAAATGGTGCCGCCGCAACCGCGGCGGCGGCGCCACCTAGGTTGCGGCGGCCCATGGGCTTAGCTCCGCACCAGAGAGCAGCCGCCCTCATTGAGCGGGCGGAAGGCCTCTGCCGCCGGGGTGGTCTGCACCAGCTTGTAGTAATCCCAGCGGCCGCGGCTCTCGCGCGGGGACTTCACCTCAAAGAGGTAGGAGGGGCAGAGCTTGCGGCCATCGACGCGGATGGTGCCGGGGCCGAAGGCATCATCATCGCAGGGCATCGCCTTCATGCGGTTGATGACATCCACGCCCGAGGCCTTCGAGGCGGCCACACCCATATCGGCAATCGCCTTGAGGTAATGCAGGGTGCAGGAGTAATTGGCGACAGAGGCCATATTCGGCACCTGGTCGCGCAGGCGCGGGCGCAGCCGCTCGGTCAGCGCGCGGGTGCGGTCATTGAGGTCCCAATAGAAGCTCTCGGTCAGCACCAGGCCCTGGGCGGTCTCGAGGCCGATGGAATGGACATCGGGCAGGAACATCAGCAGCGCGGCGAGCTTGATGCCGCGGCGGGTCACGCCGAATTCGGAGGCCTGCTTGATGCTGTTGATGAGGTCAGCACCCGCATTGGCGAAGCCGATCACCTTCGGCCGCGCGGCCTGGGCCTGGAGCAGGAAGGAGGAGAAATCGGTCGTCGCCGGGAAGGGGTAGCGCACCGCACCCAGCACCCGCCCGCCGGCGGCGCGCACGAAATTGCCGGTGTCACGCTCCAGCGCATGGCCAAAGGCGTAATCGGCGGTGATGAAGTACCAGCTGTCACCGCCCGCGCGCACCATGGCAGCGCCAGTGGACTTGGCCAGCATATAGGTGTCGTACATCCAATGGATGGTGTTGGGGCTGCACTGCGCGCCCGTCAGGTCCGAGGTGGCGGAGCCGGTGTTGAGATAGGCCTTGTTTTTCTCGCGCGCGACGTTGTTGACGGCGAGGCCGACCGAGGAGGTGGGGACGTCGACGATCACATCCACGCCCTGGTCATACCATTGGCGGGCGATATTGGCGCCGACATCGGGGCGGTTCTGGTGGTCGGCGTTGACGACTTCCACGTTGAAGCCACGCTGGCCGAACTCGGCCACCGCCTGCTGGGTGCACATCACGCCATAAGGGCCCGAGAGGTCACGATAGGGGCCGGACTGGTCGTTCAGCACGCCGATGCGGATGGTGTTCGCCGCCTGGGAGCGGGCCGAACGGAAGGGCAGCGCCCCTGCTGCGGCCGCACCCAGAACGGCACGGCGATCAATATTCATCATGGACCTCTACTCCCTGTTGCTAGGGGCGGGCGGTCTTTTGTGCCGCTCTGCCCCCAATGGTTGATAAAGTGGTTGGTAAACCAGTTGTTGTTAAAGACGAAACTCAGCCGCGCGGAAGCGCGCAACCGCCATCGGCCAAGGGCCGGAAGCTATCAGCTGCCGCGGTGGTGCCAAGCAGCTTGCAGTAATCCCAAGGCGCACGGCTTTCAGCCGGCGACTTCACCTCGAAAAGATAGGAGGGGTGCAGCTTGCGCCCATCGGAGCGGATGCGACCGCGGCCGAAGGCATCATCATCGCAAGCTATGGCCTTCATCCGTGCCACAACATCGCGGCCGCTGGATTTGGCCTCGGCCGTCCCCATATCGGCCACCGCCTTGAGGTAATGCAGCACCGCAGCATAGCAGCCCGCCTGAACCATGCGGGGCTTATTGCCGCCCGGCATGGCGCCCAGGCGCTCTGTCAGCGAACGGGTGCGCTCATTGAGATCCCAATAGAAGGTCTCGCTCAGCACCAGGCCCTGAGCGGTCTCCAGCCCCAGG
>NZ_JBBARU010000116.1:0-7366 GCF_040399605.1 Rhodovarius sp.
AGGTGCAGGAAACTAAGTTTCCTGCTGGGGTGCTCGAGGGGCAAAGCCCCTCGAATTTTTCTCGCGCTCCATAATTTTTCACCAGGGCATCAAAGATATGATTCCAGACTGTGCTGCGGCGCGCTTGGCCTTCTCAGCCCATCACCCATTCCTCACCTTCGCGCCGGACCAGCCCATCCTCCTCCAGCATCATCAGATTGGCCAGCAGGCTGCGGCTGGCGGCACCCTGCAGCTTGGGGTCCATCGGGCCATAGACCGGGCCGACCAGGGCCACGGCACTCGCCCGGCCCACTTCGCGCAGGGCGGCGACGACCCGGGCTTCGCGCCGGCGGCGATGGGTGGCGAGGGCATCGAGGAATGGCATGGGTTCGGCCAAAGGCGGGCCATGGCCGGGGAGGTAGAGGTGGTCCAGCCCTTCGCGCGCGCGCAGCTTGGCCAGGGAGTTCATATAGGCCCGCATATTGCCATCGGGCGGGCTGACCACGGTGCTGCTCCAGCTCATCACGTGATCGGCGGAGAACATCACGCCATTGCCTTCCATCGCAAAGGCGAGGTGATTGGCGCAATGGCCTGGGGTGTGGATGGCCTTCAGGCGCCAGGCCTTGCCCTCCACCGCATCGCCATCGGCGAGGCGTATCATGGGGTCGAAGGCCTCATCGCCGCCGGCACCGGCGGTCATATGCGGGCCAAAGCCATAGGTGGGGGCGCCGGTGGCGGCGGCGAGGCCGGCGGCGCCGGGGGAATGGTCGCGATGGGTGTGGGAGATGATGATGTGGGAGACCACCTCGCCATCCAGCGCGCGCAGCATTGCCTCCAGATGGGCCGGATCCTCCGGCCCCGGGTCGAGCACGGCGACCTCGCCCTCGCCGATGATCCAGGTGTTGGTGCCGCGCCAGGTGAAGGGGCCGGGATTGTTGCACAATAGCCGCCGCACACCGGGCGCCACATGCTGAATCTGGCCATGGATTGCGCTGTCATCGCGCAGGAAGGGAATGTTCAACGCTTCGTCCGTTTCATCTCGCGGTGGAGGATATAGAGGCCGGCGGCGATGATCATCGCAGCCCCGGCCAGCATGGAAAGCCCCGGCCATGTGCCAAAGACCACAATGCCCAGTACCGTGGCCCAGAGAATGGAGGTGTAGGAATAGGGCCCGAGCGAACTGACCTGCGCCGAGGCATAGGCTTCGGTCAGCATGACCTGGGCGACGCCGCCGATCAGCCCCAGGGTGAGCAGCATGGCCAATTCCCATGCCGTGGGCGTCACCCAGAGGAAGGGCAGGGTTGCGCCGGTGAAGAGTGTCATCAGCAGCGATTGCCACATGACGATGGTGGTGGATTTCTCGGTGGCCGAAAGCCCGCGCACCAGCATGGTGGTGAAGGCCGAGAAGACGCCTTGCAGCACGGCGAAGGTGATGCCCACCGCGTGCTCGCTATCCACCCCGCCGCTGAAGGCGCCCTGGCCGGTGGCGATCACCATGATGCCGGCAAAGCCCATCAGCACCGCCCCCCAGCGGTGAATGCCCGGCCGCTCGCCCAGAAAGGGGATGGAGAGCAGGGTGACGAAGAGCGGCGTGGTGTAGGAGAGCGCGGTGTGCTCGGCCAGGGGCAACAGGGTGAGGGCGTAAAAGCTTGAACCCATCGCCGCCATGCCGGTGCAGGCGCGGAAGAAATGGGCGACGGGGCGCTTGGTGCGCAGCACGCCCCAATCGCCGCTGCGGCAGACGATGATGCCCACCACCGGCATGGCGAGGGCGCAGCGGAAGAACATCACCTCGGTGAAGGGCAGCCGCTCGCCCACCAGCTTCACCATGGAGGACATGATGGTGAAGAGTGCGGTGGCGCCCAGCATGAGCAGGGCGCCACGGCGGATATCATGCCGCAATGCCATGCCGCCGCTCCCTTGCCCGCACACGCTCACGATGCATCGAATAGAAGCCGGCGGCGATGATGATGGCCGCGCCGTAAATCGTGGTGCCCCCTGGGATTTCGGCGAAGATCAGCCAGCCGAGCAGCACGCCGAAGGGCAGCACGGAATATTCCAAGGGCGCGATGGCCCCCACCGGGGCGAGGGCGAAGGCGCGGGCGAAGAGCATATGCGCCACCGCATTGGCGCAGCCAAAACCCAGCAGGGCGAACAGCGCCGTGGGTTCCAATGGCAGCAGCGAGACCGGCGGTGGGAAGAAGGGCAACATGACGAGGCCCAAGGGTAAATGCGCCAGCATCAGCCAAAAGGAGATGGTGGCGGCATTATCGGTGCGCGAGAGCAGCCGGGTCCAACTGCGGCTGAGCGCCATGCCGACCACGGCAAGGATCAGCAGCGCCGATTCCCAGCGCCAGAGCGCACCGCCGGGCTGGAGCATGACCAGCGCGCCGGCAAACCCAACCACACAGGCCAGCCCCCGCCGCCAGCCCACCCGCTCGCCCAGCATGGGGATGGCGATCAACGTCATGAAAATCGGCGCCAGCGCTGCCACGGCATAGCTGTCGGCAAGGCCAACCCCGCGTGCCCAACAAAAATACCAGATGATGGCGACCAGGGCATGCACGCAGGAGCGCCAGGCCACGAGGCGGCGGTTTTTGGGCCAGATCGAGCGCCCACCGGCCATGGCCAGAACGGCCAGACCGCCCACGGCGCCGCGCCACATCATCACCCCCGCCACCCCCACCTGCGGCAGGGCGTATTTCACCGCCGCATCGGCACAGGAGATGATGCCATAGCCCAAGGCAGCGAAGAGGATGCCGCGCAGCGCGGCATCCATGGGGGTGGGGTTCTCAGCCAAGCACGGCTTCGGCCTGCATGCAGGTGGCGCCCTTGTCATCGCGGCTTTGCAGCCGGGCGGTATCGCCCTCCATCACCGCATGCAGCGACAGCGTATTGCCGGCAAAGGCGGGGCGCAGGCCGCGGAAGGAGAAGCTGGCAAGCCGGCGCCCCGGCGCCTGTGCCATGGCATGGGCGGCGAGCAGCGTGGCCTGCAAGGGCCCATGCACGATCAGGCCCGGATAGCCCTCCACCTGGGTGACATAGGGCATATCGTAATGGATGCGGTGGCCATTGCCGGTCAGCGCCGAGTAGCGGAAGAGGAAGAGCGCGTCGGGCTCGGTCACCCGGGTGATCTCGCCCGGGGCGGGGATGGCGGGGGTGGCGGGCTTGACCGCCGCACCCTCGGCGCCGCGATAGACGATGTCATGCTCCTCCTCGAGCACGGGCCCGCGCGGGCCTTCGATGCTGTGGGCCACAGTGACGAAGACCAGATCGCCCGAGCCGCCGCTCTTTTCGCTGATCGCCTTGATGGTGGAGATGCGGGTGACGGTCTCATCGGCGCGGATTCCGGCCTCAAAGAAGCGCAGCCGGCCGCCGGCCCACATCCGCCGCGGCAGATGATGCACCGGGGGGAGGAAGCCGCCGCGCTTGGGGTGGCCATCGGGGCCGATGCCATCGGGGCGCTTCCAATCCTGGAACAGCATCCAGTGCCAAAGCGGTGGCATCTCGGCCATCGGCGTATCAATGCCCAGGGTTGCGGCGAAACCCTCGATCAGCCGGGGGTCGGCACGGTCGGTCCTGGTTTCGGTTTTTCCCAGGAAGTCATCATAGGCGCTCAATATTTTAATCCTCGCGACGATAGAGCCGGTAGCCCTCAAAGCTGATGGCCACGCGATAATGCGAAAAGGCCTCGGCAAAGAGGGGGTGGCGGCCGAAATAAGTGAGAAGGTCGAATTCCTGGCCCCCGCAGGCGGCAATGCCGGCGCGCTCGGAGACCAAGATGGCGGCGGGCGGCGCGCGGGCGAAATCCTCGGCCACGGTGCGATAGACGAAGAATTCGGTGCGCGACATCTCCCAAGGCTCGCGGTAGCGCGCGCCATTGCGCGGGCATTGGCCATAGACGCCCTGCAAGAGCCACAGCGTCATAGTGCGCAGCGTGGTTTGCGCCTGGGCGTAATTCAGCGCGGGATAGACCTCGACCACTTCGGGGCTGAGCACCAGCAGGCGCTCGCCATAGGCCTCAAGGCGCAATTGCTCGGCGATGGCACCGCCGCGCGAACTGCCCCAGGTGAATTGCCGATAGGGCATTTCATTGCCCTGCAAATGGAACAGCGCCAAGGCGAAGGCGGCCAGCGCCGCCGCAGGTGCCGCCGAGCGCTCCGCCCGGGCCGGTGCCAGCGCCCGAATGGCCCAATGCCCGGCCAGCATGGCCACCACCAGCCCGCTCCACAGCTTGATGGGCAAGACATGATAGGACCAGCCGCGATGCTGCACCCAGGCGGCGATGAAGCCGCCCAGCGCCGCCATGGCAAAGGGCCGGGCCAGCATTGGCCCGCCGCGAAAGGCCAGCACCAGGCAGGGCAGCAGCAGCAGCAGCGCGGGCAGCATGCGGTCGGTCAACAGCACCTGCCATAGGGTGAGGCCACCCAGGTTGAGGTAATTATCCACCACCAGCGGCACCACCTGGGTGAGATAGGCGGGGAATGCCAGCGGCAGGCTGAGCAGGTAAAGCGCCCAGATGGCGGCCATGATCCAGGCAATGGGGTCGCGCAGCACCCGGCTTGGCCCCAGGCAGCACAGCACCCATAATTCGACTAGGGCCGGGATCGCCAGGAAATGCGGCTTGATGGCAAAGCCCACCGCAGCCAGCACGGCGATGCCCAGGGTCGGCCCGGCCGCCATGGCCTCACCCTCGGCGCGCAATGTCGCCAGGGTGAGATAGGGCAGCGCCATGATGAGCATCAGATGCTCGCGCTGGCCGAAATCATAGCCAGCCCCCAAAAGGGTGAGCGCCATGGCGGCCTGGGTGACCTGGCGCAGCAGCGGCGCGAGGCGCAGTGCGGCCAGCACCCGCAGCGTCAGCATGGCAGCGCCCAGCATCAGCAGCAGCACGCAGAGAATAAAGCATTGCACCGCGGTGAGTGGCAAAATCTCGGCCAGGGCGGCGGGGATGATGTTGAGCACGAAGATCAGCGGCGGATTGACGTCGATGAGGTCAACATAGAGCCGCTCACCCTGCAGCCAGCGGCCGGAGAAATTCAGCACCGCCGCCACATCATGATTGATGGGCGGTGCGAGGGCGGCGAGCAGGAAAGCCAGGGCCGGCAGGCCGGCCAACAGAAAATAGAGATTATTCCGCGCGCTCTCCAGCCTTGTGGCCGGGCGCGGCGGGCTGGGCATGGCCAGGTTCAGCCTCTCCTGGGCATTGGGGTTTTCGGGGGCGCGCTGCATGGGTTTCCATGGCTAGTTTCGGCCCAAGGGCGGGCCGCGTCCACCTCTTTGCCATATGATCATGGCACAAATGCCACCAAGAGGCCGCGACCCTGGCTTGTTATGGCCGTTATTGCAGCCGAAAAGCCCCCTTGTGGAAGCAGATGAATATGCCCTGATGGATGCGGCCGAGCAGGCGATGTGGTGGTATCGCGCCATGCATGGCCATGCCGCGGCTGCCGTGGCTGACGCGCGGCCAGGGGGTGGCGCGCTGCTCGATGCCGGCTGCGGCACGGGCGGGTTTCTCGCCCGGCTGGGGCGGGCGGGTTGCGTGGGTTTGGAATATAACCCCGCCGCGGCCCGGCGCGCGGCGGAGAAATCGGCGGCGGCGGTGGTGGCGGGGAGTGTGAATGAACTGCCCTTTGGCGATGCCAGCTTCGCCGCCATCACCAGCCTTGATGTGCTCTGCCATGCCGGCGCTGAGCCGGCGGCGCTGCTGGCCGAGAGTTTACGGGTGTTGCGGCCGGGCGGGGTTTTGGTGCTGAACCTGCCCGCGCTGCCCTGGCTGAGCTCGGCGCATGATGCGCGGGTCTTCACCGTGCGGCGCTACAGCCGGGCCTCGATCACCGCCGAACTCCGCGCGGCGGGGTTTGTCGATATCCGCGCCCGGTATTGGAATGCGCTGCTGCTGCCGCTGATGATTTTGCAGCGCAAGGTGCTGCAGGCCGGGGCGGGCGCGCCCTCCGATGTTGGCGCCTTTCCCGCCTGGCTCGATACCCTGCTCTTTGCCGCCACCCGGCTGGAAGCGGGGCTGATGCGGCTGGGGCTGCAATTTCCGGTGGGCGGCTCGCTCATCGTCACCGCAACACGTCCCTGATGGATAAGCCTATGCAACACCCTGTTGGATTGTCGATTGTCGTGCCGGTCTATCGTGGCGCCGCCACGGTGGGGCGGCTGGTGGAGGCGCTCTCGGCCCTACAGCCCGCCGGGGGCATAGAGATCGTGCTGGTCAATGATGGCAGCCCCGATGACAGCGGCGATGTCTGCCGGGCGCTCGCCGCCTCGGCCAGCGTACCGCTCACCTATCTCGAACATGCGCGCAATTTCGGCGAGCACAACGCGGTTATGACCGGGCTGCGACATGCCCGTGGCGCCTATGTCATCACCATGGATGATGATTTGCAGAACCCGCCCGAGGAGGTGCTGCGGATTTATGACCATGCGCGGCTGGGTGGCTGGGATGTGGTCTATACCCGCTATGCCAAGAAGGAGCATGAGGGTTGGCGCAACCTTGGCTCGCGCTTTGCCAACAAGGTGGCGGATTGGCTGCTGGACAAGCCGCGCGGGCTTTACCTGTCCAGCTTTCGCTGCATGTCGGCCATGGTGGTGGCCGAGGTCACCAAATATCGCGGGCCCTACCCTTATGTGGATGGGCTGATCATGCAGGTGACGCAGCGCATCGCCTCCATTGAGGTGGCGCATTATCCGCGGGCCGAGGGGCGCTCGAATTATACGCTCAAGCGGCTGGCGCTGCTCTGGCTGAACCTTGCCACCAATTTCTCGGTGGTGCCGCTGCGCATTGCGGTGTTTGCCGGGGCGGCCATGGGGGTGCTGGGGCTGCTGGCGGCGCTGGGGGTGACGTTGGAGGCGATTTTCTGGGGCACGCCCTCGGGCTGGGCCTCGACGCTGGTGGTCTATCTGCTGCTGGCGGGGGTGCAGTTTATGATTTTGGGGGTGATGGGCGAATATGTCGGCCGCGCCTTCCTCTCGGCCAATGGCAAGCCGCAGGGTGTGGTGCGCGAGTTGATCGCCGCGCGCGACAGTGAGCGGGTGTCTTGATGATATATTGGGTGGTGCTGGCGGCGGCGATCTGCACCTCGCTGGTGGGGCAATTGCTGCTCAAAGCGGGCACCGGCGATGGCACGGGCAGTTTCATCACCCAGCTATTTCGCTGGCAGACGGTGGTGGGGCTGGGCTGCTATGGCGGGGCGGCGCTGCTGTATATTGTGGCGCTGCGGAAAATTCCGATGAGCGTCGCCCTGCCCTGCACGGCGGCGAGCTATGTGGTGATTGCGCTGCTGGGCTGGTGGTTCTTTGGCGAAGCCCTGGGGGCGCAGAAGATGGTGGCGATTGGCTGTATTGGGCTGGGGGTTATTCTACTGGCTGCTGCCTAGGC
>NZ_JBBARU010000117.1:0-7333 GCF_040399605.1 Rhodovarius sp.
CCATCGCCCTGGCCGCCATCGTCATCTTCTGGATCAATGAGTCCTGAGCCTAGCAATGCCGGGGCGGATAACCTCTACGAGCTTATCATCACCACCTCGGATGGCAGCCTGCGCAGCTTGGCGCAGCCCCTCACCATCGCCGTCACCGATGTGAATGAAAGGCCGAGCGTCACCTCGGCGGCATCGGCAAGCTTTGCCGAGAACGTCATCGGCACCGTCTATACCGCCACCGGCACCGACCCTGATGTGCCCACCACCCTGACCTATACTCTGGGCGGCATGGATGGGGGCCTATTCGACATCGACAGCAATAGCGGTGCCGTGACCTTCAAGGCGGCGCCCAATTTTGAGCTGCCGGGTGATAGAGGTGCGAATAATGTCTATGATTTCACCGTCAGCGCTTCCGATGGTGCGCTGATCAGCCCGGCCAAGGCCGTGGCCATCACCATCACCAATCTGAGCGAGGCGCCCAATATTACCTCGGCGGCCGCGGTGAACTGCGCCGAAAACGCCACCGGCACAATCTACACCATCACCGGCTATGATCCGGAGGGCATGGCAGTCACCTTTGCGCTGGGTGGGGCGGATGCGGGCCTGTTCAGTTTCAACAACACCTCGGGTGCGATCAGCTTCAAGGCCGCACCCAATTTCGAGAAGCCAGGCGATGCCGGGGCGAATAATGTCTATGACCTCACCATCACTGCAACCGATGGCGGGCCGAGCACCGCGCAACAGGCCCTGGTCATTTCGGTCACCGATATCCTTGAATTCTCCGTCAAGCAGGGCAGCAGCCCCGCGGCCGAGATCGAGGCCGTGGCCTATGACGGGCCCGTGCCGTGGGTTGAGGTGCAATTGCCGATGGTGGGGAGCCAGGCGCTCAACATGCGCGGCCAGGATATCGTGATCGGCACCAGGGTGGCCGATTTCATCAATGCCGGTGCGGGTGATGATGCGGTCAATGCTGGTACCGGCGATGATGTCATCGATGGTGGGTCGGGGTCGAATTTTCTCACCGGCGGTGCTGGGGCGGATAGCTTCTTCGTTGATGGGCGGGCGGCCGCAACCGCCAGCACCTGGTCGACCATCGCCGATTTTCAGGCCGGGGATCGCCTGGTGATCTGGGGCAATCAGCCCGGGGTGAGCAAGTTCAATTGGGTGGCGAGTGCGGGAGCATCCGGCTACCAGGGTGCCACCTTGCATTGTGACCTGGATGGCAATGGGCTGGTCGATACCTCGGTCACTTTCTCCGGCCTGACCCAGGCGCAGTTACCCACGCCCGGCTATGGCTCGGTCGAGGGATATGATTACATCTTCATCGGCTGAGAGGATGATGCGGCGTTTCCGCCGCAATGCATCGCGCACCCAATACCTAATGCCCGGCATTCTCGCCGGAGAAATCCGGCACTTCGAGGCCGGAGGCGATGATCTGCGCCGCCAACGATGCCTTCAACCGCTCCAGCCCAGCCTCAGTGCTGGCCTCGGCGCGGGCGACCAGCACGGCCTGGGTGTTGGAAGCGCGCAGCAGCCACCAGCCATCCTCGGTCAAGACCCGCACGCCATCGACGGCCTGCACCTCGGCACCTTCGGTGGCGAGGCGGGCCTGCACCTCGCGCACCACCTCGAATTTACGCTCCTCGGCGCAATTGAAGCGCAGTTCGGGCGTGTTCAGCACCTGGGGCAGGGCGCGGCGCATATCGGCCAGTGATTCGCTGGTGCGGCCGAGGATGCCCAGCAGCCGCACGGCGGAATAGGGCGCGTCATCAAAGCCGTACCATTTATCGGCGAAGAAGGTGTGGCCCGACATCTCGCCGGCCAGAGGGCTGCCGGTCTCGGCCATTTTCTGCTTGACCAGCGAATGGCCGGTCTTCCACATCAACGGCACGCCGCCGGCCTTCGCCACCTCATCGAAGAGCACCTGGCTGGCCTTCACATCGGCGATGATGGTCGCACCCGGGTGGCTCTTCAGCACGTCGCGCGCCAGCACCACCAGCAATTGGTCACCGAAGAGCATATGCCCCTCGCCATCGACCACGCCGATACGATCCGCATCGCCATCAAAGGCAATACCCAGATCGGCGCCCAGTTCGGCCACTTTGGCGATGATCTGCTCGAGGTTCTTCAGCACCGTGGGGTCGGGGTGGTGGTTGGGGAAATTGCCGTCGATCTCGCCATTGATCACGGTGTGCTCGCCGGGCAGATGCTTCACCAGCATTTCGGTGATGGCGCCGCCCGAGCCATTGCCCGGATCCCACACCACCTTGAGGCCGCGCGCACCGTCATAATCCTGCACCATGCGCGCGACGTAATCGGCCGCCACATCCACGCTCTTCTGGCTGCCCTGGGCCTCGGGCACCACATCGCCGCTGGCGGCCATGGCGCCCAGTGCCAGAATATCCTTGCCGAAGAATGGCTTCTTGCCGAGCATCGATTTGAAGCCATTGTAATTCGGCGGGTTGTGGCTGCCAGTGACCATCACCGCGCCATCGGTGGAAAGCGCATAGGCCGCATAATACAGCATGGGCGTAGGGCAGAGGCCCACGCGCAGCACCGCCATGCCACTCGCCATCAGGCCGCGCACCAGCGCATCTTCCAGCATGGGCGAGGAGAGCCGGCCATCATAGCCTACCGCCACCTTGGTTCCACCGGCACGCGCCACCACGCTGCCGAAGCAGCGGCCAATGGCGAAAGCGTCCTCGGCGCCCAGGCTTTCGCCGATAATGCCGCGGATATCGTATTCGCGCAGCGAGGTGGCATGGAACCGGTGGTGGAAAGCGGCCATCAAGGCCTCCCTATGCTGGAATAGGTGAAGCCCGCGGCACGCATCGCCGCGGGGTCGTAGACATTGCGTAAATCGAGCAGCACATCACCGCGCATCACCGCGCGCAGCTTCTCAGGCGAGAGCGCGCGGAACTCGTTCCATTCGGTCAGCAGCACCACCGCATCGGCATCGGCCGCGGCGGCCAGGGCGGTGGTGGCATAGGTTATGCCGGCGGGCAGCATGGGCTTCGCCTGTTCCATCCCCTCGGGGTCATAGGCGTGCAATTGGGCGCCGGCGGCGGCGAGTTCGGGCAGCACCACCAGGGCCGGGGCGTCGCGCATATCATCGGTTTCGGGCTTGAAGGTCAGGCCCAGAATGGCGATGCGCTTGCCCGCCACATCGCCACCCAGCGCTGCGATCACCCGTCGCGCCATGGCGAATTTGCGCTCCTCATTGACGGCGATGGTGGCCTCCACCAGCCGCAGCGGCGCGCCGAGATCCTGGGCGGTTCTGGCGAAGGCGAGAGTATCCTTGGGGAAGCAGGAGCCGCCATAGCCCGGGCCGGGATGGAGGAATTTTCGCCCAATCCGGCCATCAAGGCCGATGCCGCGCGCCACATCATGCACATCCGCGCCCGCACGCTCGCACAGATCCGCCACCTCATTGATGAAGCTGACCTTCATCGCGAGGAAGGAATTGGCGGCGTATTTGATGATCTCCGCCGTCTCCAGCGAGGTGGCGACAATCGGCGTCTCAATGAGATAGAGCGGCCGGTAGAGCCGCTTGAGGGTGGCCAGCGCGCGCTCGCCCAATTCGCCAGGCTCGATGCCGATCACCACGCGGTCGGGCCGCATGAAATCGGTGATGGCGGCACCTTCGCGCAGGAATTCGGGGTTGGAGGCCACCGAGATATCGGGCCGGATGGCCCGCACCAGGGCGGCGATCTTCGCCCCGGTGCCAACGGGGACGGTGGATTTCGTCACCAGCGTCAGCGGCCCCTGGGCGGCGCGGGCCACCTGCTCGGCGGCGGCGAAGACATAGGACAGATCGGCATGGCCATCGCCCCGGCGCGAGGGCGTGCCCACGGCGAGGAAGACGGCATCCGCCCCCGCTATCGCCTCTTCCAGCGTGTCGCAGAAATGCAGGCGGCCATCGCGGGCATTATCGGCCACGAGGCGGTCCAGCCCGGGCTCATAGATCGGGATCCGGCCCTCGCGCAGGGCGGTGATCTTGCTGGCATCGCTGTCCAGCAACCACACATCCACGCCGAATTCGGCAAAGCAGGCCGCGGAGACCAGGCCGACATAGCCGGCACCAACAATGGCGATATGCATGATCTATGCCCCTCGCCGTCGCCGGCTCAGCTATAGGTTTTGAGGAATTCACGCACCTGGGCGGCCATTTCCGGCCGCTTCAGGGCGAAGGCGATCTGCGCTTCCAGGAAGCCGATCTTGTCGCCGCAATCAAAGCGGCGGCCCTCGTAACGCACGCCATGGAAAGGCTGATGGCCTATCAGCTTGGCCATGCCATCGGTCAATTGAATCTCGCCACCAGCACCTTTTTCCATCTTGGCGAGATGGGTGATCACCTCGGGCATCAGCACATAGCGGCCGATGATGGTAAGGTTGGAGGGCGCCTCCTCGATAGGCGGCTTCTCAACCAGGCCCTTCACGCTGACAAGGCGGCCCATATCCTTTTCGATATCGATCACGCCGTATTTATTCACCCGCTCCATCGGCACTTCCTCGACAGCGACGACATTGCCACCGGTCTCACGATAGGCCGCGGCCAATTGCGCGGTGCAGGAGATGTCGCATTGCATCAGGTCATCGGGCAGCAGGATGGCGAAGGGCTCATCGGCGATGAAGCTGCGGGCGCACCAGATGGCATGGCCCAGGCCCAGCGGCACCTGCTGGCGCACCGTCATGATCGAGCCCGGCTCCTGCTGCTGGGCGCGCAATTCGGCCAATTCGCGGGCCTTACCGCGCATTTCCAGGGTGCGTTCCAGCTCATAGGCGACATCGAAATGCTCGACGATGGCGGTCTTGCCGCGGCCGGTGATGAAGCAGAATTGCTCAATCCCCGCGGCGCGGGCCTCATCCACCGCGTATTGGATGAGCGGGCGATCCACCACCGGCAGCATTTCCTTGGCGGTGGCCTTGGTGGCGGGCAGGAAGCGCGTGCCAAGGCCTGCAACGGGAAGGACGGCCTTTCTCAGCGGCTTCAGCATTACGCGCTCTCCTATTGCCAGGCATCTGTGCCATGGCCGGCGGTGGGTTGTCACTGGTTCTACATAACGGCGAATGAAGACCGATTTATGTCAGCCCGCCGGGCCGCTCAATCGCCGAGCAGAAAATCTCGCGCCGCGTTCAGCCGGGCGGCCTGCGCCCCATCGCCGCCGGCATCGGGATGCGCTTGCCGCATGGCCCGGCGATGGGCGGCGCGGATATCCACCGCCGAGGCACCTTCCACCAGCCCCAGCAATTCCAGCGCCGCCGCGCGATCCATGGGTTGCGCCGGCTGCCGCCAATCGGGCGCCACCCGGTCCAGCCAGGCCTCGAGCAGAGGAACGCTTTCCGGGTCCTCGGCCTGGCAATCGGCCAGCAATTCGAGCAGTTGCGGCAAGGTCAGCACGGCAAGCGACTGGCCGGTGAAGGCGCCGCGCTTCACCCGGCCGCGCATCTCGCCGCTGGCAAGGTCGAGCCGCATTTCCAGCGTGGCAGTATCCACCGCCGTCTCGCCCTCTGCCGCGCCACGGGAGAAGACCTGCTTGGCCTGCCAGCCCTTATACCAGCGCCACAAAGCCGGGCCGAAGAGCACCACGGGCGTAAATGCCAGATTGCCCCGGCCGGAGAGCACCAGCAGCGCCACCACCAGCAGCCCCAGCGCAGCACTGCCCACCACCAGCGCCTGCTTGGCCTGGCCCGGCGTGGCATAGGCAAAGGCGCGCAGCGTGGCATAGAGGAGCAGCAGCCCGCCAAAACCCACCACCAGCCACACCATCAGCGCGCGGGCCCGGGCAGTTGGGCCAGCATTCGCCGGGCGGCCTGGCCCGACAGCGCGGCCAATTGCTGGCGCCCGCCGGCGGCGAACACCGCCACGGCCCGCAGCAAATCACGCAGCGCCTCGGCACTGGCGGCATCGAAGGGCGCAAAGGCGCCGCCGGACACCCTGGCGATCTGGCGGAAGCCATCGGCGCTTTTCGGCTCGGCGCCCTCATGGAAGGCGAAGATGGGGGTGCCATGCAGGCCCATTTGGCCGGCGGCGTGGCAAATCGGGTCCAGAGCCTCCTCCAGCGCATCGCCCACCAGCACACAGGCATGGATGCGGCTGCGTTTGGTTTCGGCCAGGGCGTGGCTCAGTGCGGCGAGAATCTGGGTCTGCCCGCCCAGGCATTGCACCCCGGCCATGCGGCGGGTCAGCTCCGCCGCGTCGGTCAGGAAGGGGGTGGCGGCGAATTCCATATGGCCGCGCCAATAGGCCAATTGGATGGCGAGGCCGCCCACATCGCGCGTCGCCTGGAACATGTCGGCCATCAGATGGCACGCCATGTCCCAGCTCGGCTGACGGCTGGCGGTGGCGTCCATGAGAAACAGCAGCCGCCCGGGAGCGCCACCCGCCGGCTTCACAGGCAGGCTATTCACCCGGGCCAGAAAGGCGGCCACGGCGGCGCTGGCAGCAGGTTTGGCGGGGAGCTGGCTCATGATGCGTAGATGGTCACGCGGCCGGGGCTTCGCCAGGGTTGGTCTGCTGGCAGGCTTGCATTAGCCTGTTTCGTCACCTGCCGGAGAACTTGTCCATGCGCCTCTTTGCCCTGCTAGCGCTCCTATGCATGAGCATGGAGGTCCGGGGGCAGGACAACCCGGCCGTGGCCCAATTGCGCGCCCTGCTGGGCGCTGGCAACAGCCTGAGCTTTGCCCGCGCCACGCCCCTGCCCGGCCCTGCTGAGGGCGTGACGCTGCACGAGGTGGTGATCAGCCATGGCAGCGAGCGCAACACCATCGCCTCGCTCAGCCTCAGTGGCCTGCGCAGCAATGGGGTGGATAGCCTCGTGGCCCGCGATGTGGTGACGACCACACCCGATGGTCCTCTGCGCATTGGGCGGATCGCCCTGGGTGGTTTGGTGGCCTATCAGCGCACCGATGGCACCGCCCAGCAGGCTGATGACGTGAAGCTGCGTGAATTGCTGGTGGAGAATGTGACCATCCCCGGCCGCCCGGTCATCACCATCGGTCGGCTGGCGCTGAACGCTTACGGATCAGGCCAGTTGAGCCGGGGCGAGGTGAGCGATATCACCATGACAGATATTCCCGAGGACCCGATTGATGGCGCGAGCATTGGCCGCTTCAGTTTTTCAGGGATCAATCTGGCGGGGCTGGCCAGCGACGCGGTGGCGCAACGCGTGCCAGGCCGACAGGCGAGGGGAAGGCCCAGCCTGAGCCTGGACAATCTGGTGCTGCGCGGCCGTGGTGAGGTGCTGGCCTCCCTGGCCAATTTCAGCATCGAGGGTGAGGTCAATGACCAGGGCTCGGGCGAGGGCAGCGTGACCCTGCGCGGGCTCACGGCAGAGCCTAG
>NZ_JBBARU010000118.1:0-7331 GCF_040399605.1 Rhodovarius sp.
TCATTGACCTGTTTTCGCGCCGCGTTGTCGGCTGGTCCATGAGCAGCACCATGACAGCGCAGCTCGTGAGCGACGCGCTGGTCATGGCGATCTGGCGGCGCGCCAAGTGGCAGCCACCGTGCCGAGCGCTGCTTTGTAGATCGCCCAATTCTGCGCCAGGAAATTGGGGAGCGTGACGCCATCACTGCCGGTTAAGGCGGTGAGATACCCCTTGCCGGCCAGCGTATCGTCGTTGATCGGCACGCCATTCAGCGTTGTGACGAGCGGCATCAGCCCACCCTTTCTTCAATTTGGAAATCGCAGCCCATGCGGCCATAGACGGCCGCCTCCAGAGCCCCGAGTTCGGCCAGGCGGCCGAAGAAAGAGAGGCGGCCGATATTCGCCGCGTCATCGGGGTTCCAGACGAAAAACACCTCGCCGGTCATGCCCTGCCGCTGATGCTGTCGCACATACTCTACATCTTCGAGAGCAATGTGCGGTCTTTGACCATTCTCGGTATTGTCGGTGCCGCTGGCATCGGGTTCCTCCGTTCGGACCGCATTTAGCCCATGCGTTGGGACGAGGCCAGCTTCATCATCCTGATGATCCTCGCCGCGGTTGCTCTGATTGATACCGGCTCGGCAGCCCTTCGCCGCCGTCTTTTGCAGGCATGATGCCAAACGCAGACATGCGGAAGCTCGTCTGCCTTATCCTCCCACGGTAGCCGGTCCCGCCTCTTATTGGATGGTCTAGTCGCGATGAGCGAGCTCGACTTCCCCTGGCCGGAATACCGGACTAAGGGGATATCCTTAATTGGGTTGCCGGAGACCTTGCGGTCCGCCCTCGCTAGCTCTGTTTCCACGCCCCCGTTCAAAGGAGCCTGCCTTCCATGTTGCGACGCTATTTGACCCTGGGATGCCTTGCCTTCCTGGCCTCCATCAGCGTCCAGGCAGCCGCCCAGACCGCCGACTGCCCACGTGGCACGCTTGACGCCCGCTACTGTGACCGGGACGGTGATCTGGTCGCTGATGTGCCGACCATCACGCGCGAACTGGCCGACCCCTCAACCCTTATTTTCGCCTATACTCCCGTGGAGGATCCGGCCGTCTATCGCCGTGTCTGGCAGCCCTTCCTGGATCACTTGGCACGGGAGACTGGCAAGCGGGTGCAGTTCTTCGCCGTGCAGTCCAATGCGGCGCAGATCGAGGCGATGCGCGCGGGCCGCCTGCATGTGGCCGGCTTCAACACTGGCTCCAACCCACTGGCCGTGAATTGCGCGGGCTTTGTGCCTTTCGCCATGATGGCCAGCAACGACAATCGCTTTGGATATGAGATGGAGTTCATCGTGCCCGCTTCCTCGCCCGCGCGGCGGATCGAGGATCTGCGGGGGCGCACCATCGCATTCACCGCCGAGACGTCGAACAGCGGCTTCAAGGCGCCTTCCGCCCTCCTCGCCAGCCAGTTCAACATGCGCGCCGGCACGGATTTCACGCCCGCCTTCTCAGGCCGGCACGACAATTCCATCCTCGGCGTCGCCAATCGGGATTATGACGCCGCCGCGATCGCAAATTCAGTCATGGTGCGGATGATCGCCCGTAACGTCGTACGGGCCGAGCAGATCCGCACGATCTATCGTAGCCAGTCCTTTCCAACGACTGGCTACGGTCATGCGCATAATCTGAGCCCGGCGCTGGCCGAGAAGATCCGCGGCGCCTTCTTCAGCTTCAACTGGGCCGGCACTCCGCTGCTGGAGGAATTCGGCAAGTCCGAACCGCCGCAGGAGAGGTTCATGCCAATCACCTACCGCCAGCATTGGCAGGTGATCCGTGAGATTGACGCAGCGATGGGCGTTTCCTACGCCTGTCGCTGACACGACCATCAACCCCATCCAGGGGCGGTGGTTTTTCCTATGCCCGAGGGTGACCCCATGCTGTTGCGTATCCAGGGGCTGAGCAAGCGGTATCCGACCGGGGATGTTGCCCTGACCGCCGTGGATCTGGAGGTGCCGGCCGGCCAGGTGATGGCCCTGATCGGGCCCTCCGGCGCGGGCAAGTCCACGCTCATCCGCTGCGTCAATCGTCTGGTGGAACCCACCAGCGGCACCGTACAATTGGATGGCGTGGAGATCACCAGCCTCGGCACCACGGCGCTGCGCCGCGCACGCCGGCGCATGGGAATGATCTTCCAGGAATATGCGCTGGTCGAGCGCCTGACCGTCATGGAAAATGTTCTCTCCGGTCGGCTCGGCTATGTCGGCTTCTGGCCGTCGTGGTTTCGGCGCTTTCCCCACGCAGATATCGAGGAGGCTTTCCGGCTTCTGGATCGCGTGGGCCTTGCGCATATGGCCGACAAGCGCGCCGACACTCTTTCTGGCGGGCAGAGGCAACGCGTTGGCATCGTGCGCGCCCTCATGCAGGACCCGCAGCTGCTGCTGGTGGATGAGCCAACCGCGAGCCTGGATCCGAAGACCAGCCGACAGATCATGCGCCTGATCGTGGAGTTATGCGGCGAGCGCGGCCTGGCAGCCATCATCAACATTCATGACGTGGCACTCGCCCAGCAATTCGCCAAGCGTATCGTGGGCCTGCGGGCCGGGCGTATCGTCTTTGACGATCAGGCGGAGGCGCTGGGGGGCGGGCAACTTACCGTCATCTATGGTGAGGAGGACTGGTCGCAGACCATCGGCCGGGCCGAGGAGGAGGCCGAGGCCACCGGGACGCTGGCATGAACGCCGCGACCCTGGACGCGCCGGACTTCGACGCGAAGGCCGCGGCACGCGCCTGGCGGCCACCGCCTCTAATCGCTTCCGCCTGGCTGCGCTACGCGATCTATCTCGGCGCGCTGGTCTATGCCGTTATCGCCATCGGCACGATCGAGGTGAACTGGACCCGCGCGGCCGAGGGGCTTGAACGCGCCGGGCGCTTCCTGGGTGGCTTCTTCCCACCGGACTTTACGTCCAAGGGCGACGACATCCTGGAAGGACTGCTGGAGAGCCTGACCATGACGGTCGTCGCCACTGCGCTGGGCCTCATCTTGTCCATTCCGGTGGCGCTTGGCGCCTCCCGCAATCTGGCGCCGCTGCCTGTTTACCTCGCCTGCCGGGCCATCATCGCGGTGTCTCGCACCTTTCAGGAAATCATCATCGCCATTGTCTTTGTTGCCATGCTGGGCTTCGGGCCCTTGGCGGGCACAATGACGCTGGCCTTCGCCACCATCGGTTTCATGGCCAAGCTGATCGCCGAGGACATCGAGGATATCGAAGCCGCCCAGGCCGAGGCCGTGCGCGCGACGGGCGGCTCGTGGTTCCAGCTCCTGGCCTGGGGCGTCCTGCCGCAGGTAAAGCCGCGGCTGATCGGCCTCTCCGCCTATCGGCTCGACATCAATTTCCGGGAGAGTGCGGTGCTTGGCCTCGTGGGTGCGGGCGGCATCGGCGACACGCTCAACACCAGTTTCGACCGATATGAATTCGATACGGCCGCGGCCGTGCTGATAGTCATCATCGTGATCGTGCTGGCTTGCGAGTATTCCAGCGGCTGGATCCGGCGGAAGGTGCAGTAGCATGGCCATCCTCACGCGGGCCGATGGCACGCCGGATTGGCGCCGCCGCACCCCAAGAGCCGATCTGCTGGTATGGTCAGGCTGGTTCGCCGCCATCGCACTCGCCGTGGCGTGCTTCCAGTTTATCTCCGAACGCACGATCTGGGATTTTGTGTGGGATGCGCCCGCGCAAGGTGCAGACTTGGTTTCACGCATGTTCCCGCCGCGCTGGAGCTACGCGAACCAACTCTGGAAGCCGCTCTGGGACACCATCAACATCGCGACCATCGGCACCGGCCTGGCCGTGCTCATCGGCGTGCCCCTCGCCTTCCTGGCCGCGCACAACACAACGCCGAGCCTCCTCCTGGTGCGGGCACCGGTTCTGTTCATCATTGTCGCCTCGCGCTCCATCAATTCGTTGATCTGGGCGCTCATCCTGGTGATCATCCTGGGGCCTGGCATGCTGGCCGGGATCCTGGCCATTGCGTTGCGTTCGGTCGGCTTCATCGCCAAGCTGCTCTATGAGGCGATCGAGGAGATTGATGCGACCCAGGTCGAAGCGGTTTCGGCCACCGGTGCCTCCCGCGCGCAGGTGCTAGGTTGGGCAGTCGTGCCGCAGGTGATGCCAGCCTTTGCGGGCATCACGGTGTTCCGGTGGGATATCAATATTCGTGAGGCGACGGTACTTGGCCTGGTGGGCGCGGGCGGCATCGGCATGCAGATGCAGGCGAGCATCAACGTGCTCGCCTGGCCGCAAGTGACGATGATCTTCATTCTGATCCTCGGCACCGTCCTGGTCAGCGAATGGCTCTCGGCCCGTGTGCGGCACGGGATCATCTGAGCCGTGAAGCGAGGCGTCCAAGATGCTGCTTAGGATCTGCCTATGCGCCGCGGCGCCCGCCGCCATCCCAGGGCAGAAACGGATCCGCCCGCTGCCCGGGACCGCGAGATCCAGCGCTGCCCGAGCCCCCATGCCTGATCTCAGCGTGACGGCTTGACCGGTTCCCAGCCCGAGGCCGCTCCGCCGCCGGTCCGGCGCGTGGTCCTCGCCCTCGGGATTGGCCAAACACTTGGCTATGCCTCGACCTACTATTTGCCAGCGATCCTTGCAGTGCCGATGGCGCAAGACCTCGGTCTGCCGACCTGGGCGATCTTCGCGGGTTTGTCCGCCTCGCTGCTGATCGCCGGCGCATTGGCGCCGCTAGCGGGACGCATGGTGGATGCGCGGGGGGGGCGGCCCCTCCTACTCGCCTCCTCGCTGCTGTTTGCAGCGGGGCTGCTGCTGCTATCGCAGGCCAATGGCCTGGCTGGCCTAGCGGCGGCCTGGGTGGTGATCGGTATCGGCATGGCCTGTGGCCTATACGATGTCGCTTTTTCTGCGCTGGCCGCGCTGTTTGGGCGCAGCGCCCGTGGCCCGATCACCGGCATCACGCTGATTGCGGGCTTTGCCAGCACCATCGGATGGCCCTTCACTGCCTGGATCACCGATGCCTGGGGCTGGCGCGAGGCATGTCTTGCCTGGACTGCCTTGCATATCCTGGTTGGGCTGATGGCCTACGCAAGCCTGCCCCATTCAACTCCTCCAGCCAAAGTGCCGACCACCGGCTCGACCGATGGGGATGCACCGCGCCGGGCCATCATGCTGCTGGCCTTCGTATTTGCTGCGCAGGGCGTGGTAAATTCTGGCATCGGCACGCATCTGCCCGGGCTGCTGATGTCGGCCGGCGCGACCCCGGCTGCTGCCATTGCCGCCGCGGCTCTGCTGGGGCCGGCGCAGGTAGCGGCGCGGGTAGCCGAATTCGGGCTGATGCGCCGGCTGCATCCGCTGGTGGCTGCCCGCGTAGCCACCATGGCCCATCCGGCTGCAGCGGCAGCGCTGCTGGTGGGCGGGCCGGTGGCGGCGCCGATTTTTGCGGGGCTGCATGGCGGTGGCTCTGGTCTGTTGTCGATCAGCCGCGGCGCGCTGCCGCTCGCTCTGTTCGGACCCGCGGGATATGGCCGGCGCCAGGGCCTGATCGCAGGGCCATCCAACATCGCGGTGGCGGCTGCCCCGCTCATCGTCGGGCTCAGCCTAGACCTCGTCGGCGCCGCAGCGGTCCTGCTAGTGACGACGTTGCTCGCCCTTGCCGCCACGCTCGCCCTGCTCGTACTACGCGCGCCGCCACAACTGGCTGAAGGCCCGGTTGCCCCAACAGAGCGGTGATGCGGCACATTGCAGTAGAGGCGGCTCGGGAAACGATGGATTAGGTCCACAGACGCGCAAGGACCGTTTTGTCGCGCACCAGCATCGGCACGGTGGTATCATTGCCATGCAACGGCGAGGCGCCAGGACATGCGCTTCGATCAACGTCACCAGCGGCGCTAGCATCGCCTTGCAGGTGCCTACCCAGTCGGCGACGGTCGAGATTCTGAGGTAGATAACCTCGCGGGTAATACCAAATCCTGCTGATCGAGATGCCGTGGCGCATCATGCCCATCGGCATGCGCGACTGGGCGCATCGGTTTTGATCAGCGGGATTTGGTATTACAGTCTGCGGACCGCCGCTTAGGCGCGCACGGCAGCGGCATATGCCGGCGTACTCGGCAGCCCGTCCGGCCACAGCGGCGGGTTGAAAGTGGAGATGCCATTGATCGTCGGCAGGCCAATCACCTCAGCCACCAGCTCCGAGATCATCCGGTTTTCTGACAGAGCTTTCTGACCATCATCCGGATTGAAGCCCAACGCAGGAATGCCAGCGCGTTGCAGTTCAAGCAAAGCAGGGAAGATGAGCGCGACCGTCATGCGCGTGACCGCGACCCAGGCCCAAGGGTGGACGAAAGCGGCAGGACAGGTCCGTCTGCCGCGCTGAAAAGTACCCCCCGCCGGGCCAGGATATTGCGGCTTCACGGCCCCATCGCCTAACGCCAGCTGTTCGTTCAACCGCACAGGTCGCTCGGAACCGGAAGCACTTGTTCAGCGGGCAGATCTAGGTGATGTTAACCTCAGCTAGCTGGGCAGTTGGATAATGACGGATCCTCACGCAACCTTGATCATCGAACCGCCAGGCACGCCCCGCCCCTTCCTTGCAATAGCCTGCATGGCCATGATGGGCATCGCCTCGTCCGCCCTGGCGCAAGCACCAGATCCGAATTTCTTCTACAAGCTGAGTACAGAGTTTCGCGGCGCGAACATGCCGATGGACGTGTTCAATGGCGGGCCGCGGAACAATCAGGCACGGCTGGCCAACGCGCAGAACGTCACCGGCCAGAACTGGCAGTTCGAGCCCATCGGCAACGGCTCCTATCGCCTGCGGAACGAGTTCCGTGGCCCGGGCATGTGCCTCGACATCAACCCGCCGACGAACCGGCCGGAACTGCGTGACTGTGGTAATTCTACGGGCCAGTTCTGGCAGATCACGCAGTCCGGCGAGTGGGTGGTGCTGACCACGGCCTTCCGTGGGCGTGACATGTGCCTCGATATTGATCCGGGCAGCAACCAGCCGGAGCTACTCCGCTGCGGCGACTATTCCGGGCAGTCCTGGCGTCTGCAGCGGACCGGCCAGCGGGTCCCCTGACCGCCGACGAGGTCATACCGGTTCGGGCTCCCAAGTGGCCATCCGGAAACAGCTTGAATCGAAGGAATCCCATGTGATTCGGTGCCAGCCGTGCGAATCGAGGGCATCGACGGGTACATACCAATGAAAACCTCGCTTGGTACGACCGAAGCAAGCTGCACTATCCGAGTGATCTGAGAGATGAGGAGTGGCCGCTGATCAGCTCACTAGTGTCCTGATCGAGAAGTTTTTACGATTCTGATAGAGATCGTAGGGAGCTTG
>NZ_JBBARU010000119.1:0-7226 GCF_040399605.1 Rhodovarius sp.
CGACCTATTTCGAGCTGGATCGCGGCTCGCCGCATTGGCAGCAGATGCAAACCTCCGGCGGCTTTGCCATCCACGTCTCCGGTGACTTCCCCAATCTGCGTCTCTCCCTCTGGGCCATCCGCGCATGAGCGACAATCCCTTCGGCGATGCAGGCAATGCCGAACGGCCCGCAACGGCGCCCGGCGGATGGCGTTCCGAGGCGCAAATGCCAATCGGTGGGCCCGCCGCGCCGAATTGGGCGAGCGATGCGCAGGCGCTGCCCAAGATCGGCCCCAGCCCCCTGGCCGCAGCGGCCGCTCCGATATTGGCCATCATCGGCAGGCTGGCCAATGGCGGTATCGCCGGCGAGCCGCAACTGGAGGAACTGCGCGAGCGTGCCATGCGCGCCTTCCGCGCCTTTGAGGCCGATGCGCGCGGTGCCAGCAGCACCGCCTCGGAAATCCGCGCGGCCCATTACGTGCTCTGCGCCGCCTTCGACGACGTGCTGCTCAACACCGCCTGGGGCGCACAAAGCAATTGGGCACAAAAATCCCTCGGCTCCACCTTCCATCAGGACACTCGCTCGGGCGAGCGCGTCTTCGACCTCTTGGCCGGCATGATGCGCGACCCCGGCAGCTACAAAGGCGCGCTCGAGATCACCTATCTGGCACTCTCCCTGGGTCTGCAGGGCAAGTACCGGCTGATGCCCTACGGTATGGCCGAGTTGGAACAGGTGCGCGAGAGGCTCTATGTGCTGCTGCAAAGATTGCGCAGCGAGGTTGAAGGCGAACTCTCACCGCATTGGCGTGGCGCCAATGCGCCCCATCGGGCCAGGCGGCGTATCCTGCCACTCTGGGCGGCTTTCACCCTGTCTGCGGTTTTTCTCTGCGGTGGCTGGCTGTGGCTTTCTATTCGACTGAACGGTGCGGCAGGGGAGCTTTACGCCCGCATGGAGGCGCTGCCACCGCGCGCCCTGCCCTCGATCGAGCGTATGGCGTTGATAACACAGCCGCCAGTCCAACCCCCGCCCCCAGCGCCGCGCAGCACCGATGCCGCCATCAAACTTCGCAGTTTTCTGGAAGCCGAAATTCGCCAGGGTCTGGTCAGCGTCGATGGCAATGATCAGCGCCTTTTGGTGCGCATCCGCAACCGCGGCATGTTCGCCAGCGGTTCGGCCACCGTCGAGCAGCGCTATCAGGATATTCTGCGCCGCATCGGCGAGGCCCTGAAGGATGAGCCAGGCCAGGTGCAGGTGCTGGGCCATACCGACAATGAACCCATCAACAACGCGCAATTTCCGTCCAATCAGGCCCTGAGCCAGGTGCGGGCACAGCGGGCGATGAACATCCTCGTCGCCGCCAATGGCAGCGCGAGCCGCTTCACCGCCCGCGGCGTGGCCGATGCCGAGCCCATCGCCCCCAACACCACCGAAGCCGGCAGAGCAGAGAACCGCCGGATCGAGATTATTCTTCTGCGGAGAGCGCGCTGATGCCAAATATCACTGCCTTCGCCATATGGGGCGCCTTGCTCGGCGCCGGCCTGCTCTCCATCGCCATCTGGCAATTCGCGCCATCGCTGGGCACACCTTTCGACACGATGTGGCTGCTCAGCCTCCTCGTCACCATTCCATTGCTGCTCTGGGGGCTGGTGTTCTTTCTCGTCAGCCGTCGGGCGAAGAAACGCAAGGCCGGTGTGTTGAAAAACCCCGCCATGCTGAGCCCGCAAGACAAGAGGGCCGAAGCCGCAGCCCGTGAAGAGGCCGCGCACCGCCGCAAATTGAATGAGGTTCTGGCCAAGCTTAAGGTCAAGACCGGCCGCAAGGCCTCCTTTTTCATGAGCCTGCCCAGATATGTGGTCATTGGCCCGCCCGATTCCGGCAAGAGCCTGGCCCTGATGAATTCCGGCCTTGAATTTATCTCGCCCGAAGAGAAAACTGGCCCTGATGACAATACAGTTTTTTGCAATTTATTGATTAATGAGAACGCCGTGCTGATCGATACGGCAGGGCGCTACACGACCCAGGATGTTGATGCCGATGCCGATGAGGCCGGCTGGGACGGCTTCCTGCAAATGTTGAAGACGATGGCGCCGGTCAAGCCGCTCAACGGCGTCATCGTCACCTTCGGCATCGACATGTTTTCCCGCCTCGATGGCGCTCAGCGTGAGGCCCAGGCCCGCACCATCCGCAGCCGCCTCAAGGAGATGGAAGGCCGCCTCGGCCAGGATCTGCCAATATATTTCCTGGTGACCAAAGCTGATCTCTTGCCCGGCTTCACCGAATTCTTCGATGACCTCGACAGGCCAGCGCGCGAGCAGGTCTGGGGCTTCACCCTCGGCCTTCAGGACGGGTTGGAGAAATTCCAAGCCGAATTCGCCGCCCTGTCTGAGCGCCTTGTGGCCCGCGTTATTGACCGTTTGCACAATGAGCGCGGCCATGCCCGGCGCGCATCCATCGCCGGCTTCCCAGCCCAATTCGCCACCATAGAAGCGCCGCTGCGGGAGTTCGCCAAAACCGCCTTCGGGGGCTCGAGGCTCGATCCAGCCCCTGTGCTGCGCGGGGTCTACTTCGTCTCCGCCACGCAGAATGGCGCGCCGCTCGACAGGCTTGCCGGCGCGATGGCGCGCAATTTTGGCCTCGCCACCGCAAGCCCTGCCCATGCCATGGGCCAAAATGTCAGGCCCTATTTCCTCCATCGCCTGCTCAAGGCGGTGGTGTTGAACGAGGCCGGCCTCGCGGCCAGTGACCGCCGCTTGGAATGGCGCGCGCGGCTGCGGACCTCTGCCGCCTATGCCGCAACCTTTGTGCTGGTGCTCATCGGCCTGAACCAAGGCTGGACCGCGATCAACATCGAAACCAGCCGCAATGAAGCCCTGACCGCGGCCGTGGTCATCGCCGAGCGCGCCGCTGCGGCACAGCCGCTGGACCGTGTGCAGAGCCCCGACTTGAGCCCATTTCTGCCCTATCTGGATGCAGCCCTGAAGCTTTCCGCCGCTACAGCCGGGCATGCACCCCCTGTGCTCAGCCAGCAGGAGTTTTTGAACTCCGGGGCCAAAACCTCCTATCAGCGCGTGCTGAACCAGGTGATGCTGCCGCGACTGTTGCGCCGCCTTGAGGGTGAAATCCGCAGGAGCATCCAGCGCCCGGATTACATATATGAGGCCGTTCGCCCCTATCTCATGCTCGGCAATAAGGGGCCGATGGACGCCCACCTGATCCAGGAATGGTTCGACCTTGAATGGCAGCAAGCCTATCCAGGCACGCTCAACGCGGCCAAGCGCGATGCGCTGGGAAGGCATCTGCAAGCCTTGCTGGCCAGCCCGCTGCAAACCTATGAGTTGGACAATACGCTGCTGGATGCGGCGCGAACCATTCTCTCTCGCCTGCCCATGGCAAGGCGGGTCTATTCGCGCCTGCACAATCTCGCCGACAATGCCCCCGATTGGCTCCCCTCCCATGCGATGGGCCAAACGGGTCAGCACCTCTTCACCCGTGCCTCCGGTCGGCTGTGGAGCAGCGGCGTGCCCGGCTTCTTCACGATTGAAGGGCTGTATGCCCACGTCCTGCCCAGCCTGCCCCGCGCCGCGCGGGAAGCCGCGAATGAGGCTTGGGTGCTCGGCCCCACCGCCACGGCCAGCGCCTCCGACCCGGTTCAATTGGAGGCCGAGGTTCTTGATCTTTATGCCCAAGACTATATCCGCGCTTGGGAGAGGATGATCGGCGATATCGTCTTGCCACCCTTTGGCGGGCTGCCAGCCACGGCCGAGGCAGTCATGATCCTCGGCGCGCCCGATAGCCCGATGAAGGAGTTGCTGCGTTCCATCACGCTGGAGTTGACCCCGAGCACGGCACCCACACCATCCCAGGCAGAGGCCGCCATAGGCAGCAGAATCGCCGCGGCAGCGGGTATAAGCACCACCACCAGCACGGCGCGGGTGGCCGCGGTGGTCGAGGAGCATTTCAAGCCGCTGCGCGAGGCCGCAGGCCAGCCTTTGGATGCCGTGCTGGCCATTATCAACGATCTCTATGCGCAATTGGCGCGGCAGGCCAATGCGCCGCCAGGTGTTCCGGCCGTCCAACTGAGCGAACCTGACGTGGCGCAAAGGCTGGCCGCGGAGGCGCAGCGCCAGCCCCAGCCCTTGCGCGCATGGCTCACCGTCATCGCCCAATCCGCCGGGCGGGGCCGCGCGACGGGTGCGCGCGCCGCCATGGCCGCCGCCGCGGCAGGTGATGGCAGCGGTGGTGCGGGCCTTAGCCTGATTTGCCGCAACATCGAGGATCAATTCCCCTTCAACCGCACGCCCGGCGCGCCGGACATGCCAGCCGATGACTTCATCCGCCTGTTTGCCCCCGGCGGATTGTTCGACCAATTCTTCACCCAGCATATCCGCCCCTATGCCGACACCACCCAGCGCCCATGGATGGCGGTCGCCGCAGGTGGCCTCCCGCCACCGATTTCGGCGGCAGAATTGGCGCAATTCGAAAGGGCGGCAGCCATACGCGCGGCCTTCTTCCCCGCCGGTGTGGCCAGCGGTCTGCGCTTCCAGCTCATTTCGGATGGGCTGCCGCCGGGGGTATCGGCGGCCATTTTGGAAGCCGCTGGCGCGCGCAATATGCTCTCGGCCGAAGCGGGCCGTCCCATCGATCTGGCCTTCCCCGCCCTGCATCCGGTCAGCCTGCATTTCGACCCAGCCTCGGATCAGGGCGAGTTGGTTTATCAAGGTGCCTGGTCCTCGCTGAAATTGGTGCTGCTCCACCGGCTGGAGCCGACGGCAGCGCCCGACCGTTTTCGTCTGACGGTTGTGCAAGGCAATCGTCGCGCGAATTTCATGGTCCAGGCGACGAGCCGGCTCAATCCCTTCGGATTGACCGAAATGGGGCAATTCAGATGCCCCAATTTTGCGCCGCAGCCTCAATAAACTGTGGGTGGCGGTGCCCTTAGCCATCGCCACCCACCCTGGTCATCCCACCCGCTTGACCTAGGATCACACCCGAGGCCGAAGCACGGAACCGGCCCAAGGAGCACGCCAGACCATGACATCGCAGCCCATGCTGTTCACCCCGCTCGCCCTGCGCGGCATCACCTTGCCCAACCGCATCGTGGTCTCGCCCATGGTGCAGTACCGCGCCCAGGATGGCGAGGTGAATGATTATCACATCACCCATTACGGCAAATTCGCCCTCGGCCGCGCCGGCGCAATCTTCACCGAGGCCTGCGCGGTGGAGCCCGCCGGGCGGGTCACCGATGGTGATCTGGGCCTGTGGCATGATGGCCAGATCAGCGGGATGCAACGCGTCACCCGTTTCCTCAAGGCCGAGGGCAGCGTGCCCGCCATCCAACTCGCCCATGCCGGCCGCAAGGGTGCGATGCAAACCGCCTTCGCCGGCAATGGCCCGCTGACCGCGGCCGATATCGCCGCCGGCCATCACCCCTGGGCGGTGGTGAGCGTGACGGGCGAGCCGATCAGCCCCGACTGGATCACCCCCGATATGCTGAGCGAGCGCGGCATCGCGCGCATCATCGCCGATTTCGTCGCCGCCGCCCGCCGGGCGGATGCCGCGGGCTTTGATATCGCTGAGGTCCATGGCGCGCATGGCTATCTCATGGCCACCTTCCTCTCGCCCATCACCAATACCCGCAATGATGGCTATGGCGGCGATCTGGCCGGGCGGATGCGCTTTGCCCTCGAAGTGACCCAGGCGGTGCGCGAGGTCTGGCCCGCCCATAAGCCACTGTTTTTCCGCGTCTCCTCGCTTGATGGCGCGCAGGGCGGCTGGGATATGGGCGACACAGTGGCGCTGGCCAAGGCGCTCAAGGCGCTGGGCGTGGATGTGATGGATTGCTCCTCGGGCGGGCTGACCGGTTCGGCCACCGCGGCGATCATCCCCCGCCATCCAGGCTTCCAGGTGCCCTTCGCGGCCCAGGTGCGGCGCGAGGCGGCGATGAACACCATGGCCGTGGGCCTCATCCTCGATGGCCCCCAGGCCGAGGCCATCCTGCAGGCGGGTGATGCGGATCTCGTCGCGATCGGCCGCCAGGCCCTGTATGACCCCTTCTTCGCCGTGCATGCGGCCGAGGCGCTGGGCTGCGATCCGGATTTTGCGCGTTGGCCGGAAAATCACGGCTGGTGGCTGGATAAGCGGGCAAAGTCGCAGGGCCGACCTCGCTGAACGGCGGATTGTCGCAGCGGGCCTCAAGGCCCGCCCCGCAATACCGATAAATCCTCGGCATCGAGGCTGACGGGGGTGCCGCTGCGGATCAGCGCCGCAAATTCCTCATCGGGCATCATGGTGAAGGCGGCCCCATCGGCGATGGGGCCCAGCAGGCAGGCGAAGTCATTCGTATCCCCAGGCGCGATGCGGAAGGCTTGCAGCGCGCCCGGGGTGTGAAAAATCATGGGGCCTCCACCCGGATTTCGCGCACCGAGAATTGGTTGTCGGCGCGATGGGTGATGGCCACGCCCTGGCGATGCGCCCAGGGGATCATCATGTGGTAGAGTGGCAGGTGGCCCATATCGGCATTGTGCAGCCGATGCATGGCCTGCATGATTCCGCGCCGGGCCGCAGGGTCCAGCTCATTATCCATGCGCGCGACCATGGCGTCGAAGGCGGGGTTGCTCCAGCCACCGAGGTTCCAACTGGCGGAGCCGCCCATGCTGCGTGAGGCCATGATGGCGCGCAGCGTGTAGCTGGCATCGAAGGTGGGCACACCCCAGCTCAGCACATAGAAGCTGCTCTCCAGCCGGCGGATTTTTTGGGTGAACTGGGCATTGGGCAGCAGGTTCAACTGGGCGCGGATGCCCACCTGGGCCAGCATCGCCGCGATCGCCTGACAGGCCTCGTCATAGGTGCCCACGGGGCAGTCCAGCGGCACGGTGAAGCCGTTGGGGTAGCCGGCCTCGGTCAGCAGGGCGCGGGCGCGGGCGCGGTCGAGGGGGAGCCTTGCATTGGTGCTGGCATCCCAGCCATTGACGAATTGCGTCCACATGCTGCCCGTGGGCACGCCCTGGCCGCGCAGTGTCGTGCGGCGAAGCGCGTCGAGGTCCAGCGCATGCGCCACCGCCTGGCGGACGCGCAGATCCTGGAAGGGGTTGCGGCCGCGCACGTCGCTGCCGGTCAGTTCATCCACATCCTTGCGCATGCCGATCCAGACGGTGCGGTTTTCCTGCCCTTCAAGGATGCGCAGCCGCGGGTCGCGCTGGATGCGCGCCACATCCTGCACGGGGACGACATGCACCATGTCCACCTC